>JUUF01000326.1 GCA_001058355.1 Carnobacterium maltaromaticum | reverse complement strand
TACGTATCACGCATGATACATCTGGATTCAGAACGCCTTTCGACTGAATTTTTCACACAAAAAAAGAACCTCAAAAATGAATTCAAAAGATTGAAATTCGTTTCTGAGACTCTTCTATTATTTAAAACAAATTACGCTTCGCCGAAAATGCCTGTTGAAAGGTAACGTTCTCCTGTATCAGGTAATAGAACCACAACAGATTTGCCTTTTCCTAAGCGTTTTGCCACACGTAGAGCAGCAGTGACAGCAGCTCCAGAAGAAATACCAGCAAGGATACCTTCTTTAGCGGCTAAGTTTTTCGCTGTTTCGATGGCATCGTCACTTGAAACAAGTTCAAAGCCGTCGATGACTTCGCGGTCGATAATGCTTGGCTCAAAACCAGCAGAGATTCCTTGGATGCGGTGTTTTCCTTTTTGGCCCTTTGAAATGAATGGTGCTTCTTCAGGTTCAACCCCGATGATTTCTACGTCTTTGTTCACTTCTTTTAACGCACGGCCAACACCTGTGATTGTACCGCCAGTACCGATACCACTGATGTAAGCATCTGGAGTTTTTCCGTCGAAGGCTTTAATAATTTCTTGCCCAGTTGTTTGATAGTGGATGGCTGGGTTTGCTTCGTTGTCGAATTGACGTGCCCAGAAGTAGCCAGGTTGTGCAGCGAGTTCTTCAGCTTTGGCAACGGCAGCGCCGAATCCATCCGCAGCAGGCGTTAATAATACTTCTGTACCGTATGCTTTCATTAATTGACGGCGTTCGATAGACATTGATTCAGGCATGATAGTAATGACCTTATATCCTTTGGCAGCGCCGATTAATGAAAGTCCTACCCCTGTATTTCCACTTGTAGCTTCGATGATTGTGTCGCCAGGTTTTAGCGAGCCATCTTTCTCAGCTGTTTCGATGATGTTTAAAGCGATACGATCTTTGACAGATCCTCCGGCGTTAAACGACTCGACTTTTACATATACATCTGCAGAATCGTCTGAAACTAAACGACGTAGTTTCACAAGGGGAGTGTTCCCGATTAATTCTGTGATAGTTTCAACTGATTTGACCATAAATGATCCCTCCATAAAGTTAGACTGGGCAACTTTAAGGGTTGCTTGTTACCATTGTAACGGGGATTGATACTGGGTACAATACTTTTGTTTCAAAAAAACAGAAAAAAGCCTAGAAAAATCAAAACAGGTGTGATACACTATCTGCTAGCAAGGGCTTTTAAACTCATCCAGAGAGGTGAGAAAGGCTAAGATCAAGTTTATTAGACTAGCCCTACGCTTAATAACATAGGGCTTTTTGTGTACACAAAAACGCCCGGAAAAGAGGGTAAAATGGAGTTACAAACTTCCAAAGTCGATCTGTTGTTGGATGTGGATCAAAAACCGGAACTCGTGCCTGGACTGTTTCTGAGTTTACAGCACGTGTTTGCGATGTTTGGTGCCACTGTTTTAGTGCCGTTAGTATTGGGGATGCCAGTATCGGTTGCTTTATTTGCGTCAGGATTAGGAACGCTAATCTATATGGTTGCGACGCAGTTTAAAGTGCCTGTGTACTTGGGATCCTCTTTTGCTTTTCTTACGGCCATGCAATTTGCGATGGCGCAAATGGACGGAAAACCAGACGCTGCGCAAACAGGGGTTGTGTTAGTCGGACTGCTGTATGTAGTTGTAGCTATTTTTGTTAAATTCTTAGGAACGAATTGGATTAACCGACTCTTGCCGCCTATCGTCATCGGACCAATGATTATCGTTATCGGTCTAGGGCTTGCCAATAGTGCGGTAACGAACGCCGGATTTGTGAAAGATGGAGACTGGAAAGCGATGGTTGTGGCCGTCGTAACATTCCTCATCACAGCATTTATTAATACTAAAGCAAAAGGCTTCTTGAAAATCATTCCATTCCTATTCGGGATTATCGGTGGATATATCGTAGCCATCTTCTTTGGTCTCGTGGATTTCACGAAAGTCATCGATGCACAATGGATTGCGTTGCCGGAATTATACTTACCATTCGATACGAACGGATTCTTCCATCAATATAACTTATACTTCGGACCTGAAACTTGGGCGATTCTACCAGTTGCGGTCGTAACGATTGCCGAACATATCGGGGACCACACTGTATTAAGTGAAATCTGCGGACGTCAATTCTTGAAAGACCCAGGCTTACACCGCACACTCATCGGGGATGGAGTTGCAACAGCCGTATCAGCCTTCCTTGGAGGACCTGCCAATACGACGTACGGTGAAAATACAGGGGTTGTAGGGTTAACACGTATCGCATCTGTATCGGTCATTCGTAACGCTGCGCTGATTGCGATTGGATTCAGCTTCTTTGGTAAATTCACAGCGCTCATCCGTACCATTCCAAATGCAGTACTTGGCGGAATGGCGATTCTCTTATACGGGGTTATTGCTTCAAACGGTTTGAAAGTATTAATCGAAAAACAAGTGGATTTCAGACAAGTACGCAACCTCATTATCGCAAGCTCGATGTTAGTACTTGGCCTTGGATCAGCAGTGCTTGAAGTGGGGCCTATCACTTTATCAGGGACAGCGCTTTGTGCGATTGCCGGAATCGTCTTAAACTTAATCTTGCCACACGAAAAAACGGAAGAAAAATAAATAACGTTAGCGAACACAAAGGACGTCAGAGAAATCTCTGGCGTCTTTTTTATGTTGATTAAAAAGAGTGATAGTATATAAAAAATCATATAAAAGAATATTACCTAAATTGTTCGGAAAATGTCTTAAATACTGTAATTTTGATTAGAATCAAGCGCCTAAATTACTTGCACCTAGGAGTATATAATTTTATATTATATAAGGAATGCAATTATCTGTATAAATTATATTATATACATATGGAAGTTTTTGACCGTTTAAAGGCCGGATTTCCAACGAATATTTGTCGATTGTAGGAGGAGCTTTATGCTTACTGAAAAACGTAGAAGAATCATTTTGGACTTATTAGAAAAGGAAGATACAGTACACCTGAAAGACTTAATGGCAGCGCTGGGTGCTTCTGAATCGACAGTTCGTCGTGACCTTTCTTTATTAGAAGAGGAAGGAACGCTGATTCGTGTACACGGTGGAGCTAAACGCGTCTATTCAAAAGAGTATGAACCAACCACAAAAGAAAAGGAACGTTCAAACCGACGTGAGAAGGAATGCATCGGTCGCTATGCGGCATCTCTTGTGACAAAAGACGAAACAATCTACATGGATGCGGGAACGACAACACTTCGCATGATTCCACATTTAGAAGGAAAAGACGTCACTGTCATTACAAACGGCGTGCAACAAGCACATCTTTTAGCAGATTACGGCATTAAAACAGTGCTTCTTGGCGGACAAGTTAAAACAGAAACGAGCGCGGTGGTGGGACCTCTTGCGCAAAACCAATTACGCGAGTATTTCTTCAAAAAAGCTTTCCTTGGAATGAACGGTGTCGATTTAAGCTATGGCTATACGACTCCAGACGAAGAGGAAGCAACGATTAAAAAAATTGCGATTAATAAGAGTAATCAAGCGTATGTTTTGGCCGATTCGAGCAAATTTGCTAAAGTAAGTCTCTGTAAGGTTGCGGATTTTCATCAAGTAACCATGGTCACAAACACGACGAAGGAGCAAGCTGACTTACGTTACCGTATGGCCGGAAGCATTCGTCTTGTTGAAATGGACGCATAATAAAGGAGAGATAGCATGATTTATACGATTACGTTTAATCCAGCGATTGACCTTGTTGTTAAAGTTCCAAACTGCGAACTTGGCACATTAAACCGTTCTGTTGAAGAAAACTACGTGGCAGGTGGAAAGGGCATTAATATGTCTGTCATCTTGAAACGTTTAGGGTTCGATAATACAGCAACAGGTTTTCTAGCAGGTTTCTCAGGGAACTTCATTAAAGAAGCGTTGCAGGCAGAAGGAATTCATACGAACTTCATCGAAATCGATGGTGTTACACGTATTAATTTGAAACTAAAGAGTACCGAAGAAACTGAAATTAACGCGAATGGCCCAGTGGTGAAAGCCGAAGATTTCGCTCGTTTAGTGGAGTACTTTGAAGGAAACTTACAATTGGGCGATGTGGTATTCCTAGCCGGAAATGCCGGTAATGGGATGGATCACTCTGCGTACACAACGATTGCGAAATTGTGCGATGATAAAGGCGTTAAATTAGTATTAGACACAACAAAAGATTTATTAACGAAATGTCTTCCATATCACCCATTCATTATCAAACCAAACCATCATGAGTTAGGGGAGATTTTTGGGGTAACGATTGAAACGGAAGAACAAATTGTCGATTATGTGAAAAAACTCCAAGACATGGGGGCACGCAATGTGTTGATTTCTCGCGGTGGTGACGGCGCAATGCTCATCACTGAAACTGGAGAAGTCTATACATCCAACGTTCCAAAAGGGACTCTTGTGAACTCAGTTGGGGCCGGGGACTCAATGCTTTCAGGCTTTATGGCGAAATTTATCGAAACCGAAGATTACGCAGCAAGCTTGAAACAAGGTGCCGCTACAGGAAGCGCGACAGCCTTCTCTGTAGGAATTGCTGAAAAATCATTTATCGAAGAATTATTACCACAAGTAGTGGTTACAAAAATGTAAGAGTGCACGAGGAGTAATTCCTTTTGTAGTCGCTCATCCGATAGTATTTATTGCGATTTGGATTTTCGGTGATGTTATCGGTGAGTTATGATTAAACGTGACACTTTCTAAAAAAGACAAAGCTAAATAAAGAGATTTGAATTTCGGCTCCTAGGGCATTCCTAGGAGTCTTTTTTATGAAAATTCATAACATTTTTTGCAAACAGATAGAAAATGAGTATTTTCTGAAAGAAAACGTTATTTTGTTGCATGCAAGAGGAAACATGTGTATACTGCAAATAGTGTTTTCAAAAAAATGGAGGGAAAAACATGAAGAAAGTATGTTATTTATTTTTAGGACTTTTAACTATATTCCTTATTTTGGGAGGATTAAAGAGTCCAGCAGTATCGGCGAAAGAAGTGGCGCTTAATGTGACAAAACAAGTAGTGACACCAGCAAAATCGCCAGCAGACCAATATACAGATATTAGCGTGGAGATGAATTTTGGGATTCCATCAACAGCCGCTAAGGGTGATACGACGGAAATTAAGTTGCCAGACAACTTGAAATTTATTGAAAATCAAACATTTAAAATTACAAACGATGCAGGTGATGTGATTGCAGATGCGGTCATTAATCGTGATACAAAAACAATCACGCTAACGTATACAGACTTTGTAGAAAAACGTTCAGACATTACAGGTAATTTAAAATTTGCAGTCCGTGTAGATATTACAAAACAACATGAAAACACAAAAATTCCAGTAAAATTAACAATCGACAAACAAACAAAAACAGTCGGTGAATTTAATTATGTATTTGTTCCTGGAGACTTAAGTAAAGAGTTTGACAAAGTGAGCTGGGGAACAAAAACAGCAGAAGACGGAAGCATTACTCGTACGTATGAATTACGTGTGAATGCGACAAAACAAGCATTTGCAGATGCTATCGTAACAGACCAATTGCAAACAGACGGTATGGAATATGTTCCATCAAGCGTAAAAGTTTATAAAGGCGTTTGGGGCGAAGGAAATGACGGAAAACTTGCCTTGAAGAATAGACAGCTTGTGACTGATAAAGAAGTGACTTTTGCAGCAGATAACAAGAGCTTTACAGTGAAATTAGGCGATGTCGCTCAAGCAGATGGCTACTTAATCGAGTATAAAGTGCGTGTTCCTTATGCGCCAGCTTCAGGGGAAACATTCGTGAACTACGCAAGCTTAGATGCAAACAAAACACGTATTGATGCAAAAGAATCACCATATGTATATCAAACAGCTAGTGGTTCAGCGGATGGTTACACATTTGAAATTGTGATCGATAAAAAAGGGGACGATGGTTCAGCTTTAGCAAACGCTGAATTTGACGTTATCCGTAAAGCAACTGGTAAATCTGTTGGTAAATTAGTTACAGGAGCAGATGGTACTGCAAAAGTATCCAACTTATTACGCGATGAATACATTATTCGTGAAACAAAAGCTCCTTCAGGATTCCAACTGTTAGAAAATGATGTAGTCGTAAATGCAGCAGATTTTGATGCAAGTAAAGTAGCTCGTAAGGAAATTGTCAATAAAGCAGAGACAACGACAACAACTACTACGACAACAACTACTACAACGACGACAGAAGCTCC
>JUUF01000325.1 GCA_001058355.1 Carnobacterium maltaromaticum | reverse complement strand
GCTGAAAAAGCTAAGAAAGATGGCATTTCATTATTCACTTATCCAGTATCTGGATACTTAGATAGCTTCTTCCCAGCATTATTAGCAAACGCTGGTGGTGTTGATTTATTCAACAAAGCAATGAAATATGACACAGGAGCATTCACTTCTGAAGGCGCAACTAAAGCTTTTGAAGCATTAGGAACATTCTTACAAAACGTTGAACCTTCAACAGTAGCAAACGCAAACCCACAAAGCTTCACTAAGAACCAACAATTAATCTTAGACAACAAAGCTTTATTCATGCCAAACGGTACTTGGGTAGTTGGGGAAATGGCTAAAGCACCTCGTGCAGAAGGATTCAAATGGTCTATGACAGCTGCACCAGCAATCGAAAAAGGTGGCAAACGTTATGTTTACTCATTCTTCGAACACATCTGGGTTCCAAAAGAATCTAAGAACCAAGAAGCAGCTAAAGAATTCTTATCATTCTTATACTCTGACAAAGCAGCAGAAATCTTTGCTAAATACAACGCAGCTCAACCAATTAAAGGTGTAACAGCTAAGTTACCTGATGAATTGAAATCATTATACAAAGTTGTAGATGAAGTTGATGGCGTAATCAATGGTAACTTCGTAGCTACTAAACCTGTTGAAGGCGTAAGCATGAAAGACACATTATATGGTCAAATCGACTCTGTAGCATCTGGTCAAAAAACAGTTGCTGAATGGCAAAAATCTGTAGAAGAAGTTAGCCAAAAACTAAAAGCAGCAGTTGAATAATTCAAATAGAATGAATTAAATAAGAGTGGGATGCGAAGCGATTTTCGAGGATGAAAATTCCTTCCACCCACTCTCATTTTATCTAAAAATGGTCGAAAGAGGGCAGAACGATGAAAAATCGTAGAAAAAGAGAGAGAAATTTATTTATTCTCGTGTGTCTATTACCTGCACTAATTTTATTCTTTACGTTTTTAATTTACCCAACTATTGAAGTATTCCGCATGTCCATGTTCAAATGGGGCGGATTCTCAAACAATCAACAATTTGTTGGATTAGATAACTTTAAAATCTTATGGCAAGATGAAAATTTCTTTAGAACGATTCAGAACACAATCTTACTAATCGTAGTGGTAACACTCTTTACAGTAGTATTGGCAGTTCTTTTCGCGGCAATCCTTTCAACAGAAAAGATTCGCGGAAACAACTTCTTCAGAATTATTTTCTACATCCCTAATATTTTATCAATCGTAGTTATTGCAGGTATTTTCTCAGCAATTTATGATCCAAAAGCTGGACTTTTAAATGCTGTATTACCAGAAGCATGGAATAAATTATGGCTTGGTGATCAAAGTATTGTTATTTACTCACTCGCATTCGCGTTAATTTGGCAAGCGATTGGGTACTACATGGTTATGTATATGGCAGGGATGGCGAATATTCCAGCAAGCTTGTATGAAGCAGCTGACCTTGATGGAGCTGGAAAAATCGGTAAATTCTTTAACGTTACATTACCATTGATTTGGAATAGTATTCGTACAACATTAACATTCTTCATTATCAGTACGATTAACTTAAGTTTCTTACTTGTACAAATCTTGACAGACGGTGGACCAGACGGATCAACTGAAGTGTTCTTAAGCTACATGTTCAAACAAGCTTATACAAACTCTTCATACGGATACGGTATGGCAATCGGTGTAGTTATCTTTATATTCTCATTCGGATTATCAGGTATCGTAAGTCATATTACGAAACGCGATATTCTTGAATACTAGGAGGGGAGATCATGAAAGGAAATACTCGTTCATTCGAAAAGCTGTATAAAGCTTTTATATACGTAGCGCTGATTACATTAGCGATTAGTATTATTGTACCAGTGGGCTGGGTCTTCTTAGCTTCTGTTAAAGAGAATAGAGAGTTCTACGGATCTCCATGGACAATGCCAGAAGGATTCTACATCCAAAACTTTGTGGATGCTTGGAATAAAGCAAAAATGGGTGACTACATGTTGAACTCAGTGATTGTTACAGCACTTGCTTTAACAATCCTTGTAGTTGTAGCCATTCCTTCTTCATACGTATTAGCACGTTACAAATTTCCAGGAAGTCGTTTCATTAACTCTTTACTAAAAGGTGGATTATTCATCAACGTAAACTATATCGTTGTACCAATCTTCTTAATGTTACTGGACTGGGATAAAGGACTAAAAGGATTCGGCATTAACGGATTCTTCTTGAACAACATTTTCGTCTTAGCGGTTGTGTATGCAGCGACATCATTACCATTTACGATTTATTTATTATCAAACTTCTTCAAGACATTGCCAACAACGTTTGAAGAAGCAGCATCTATCGACGGTGCAGGATATTTCACAACAATGATCCGCGTCATGACACCAATGGCAAGACCAAGTATTATCACAGTAATCTTATTCAACTTCCTCTCATTCTGGAATGAATACATTATCGCTCTTACATTAATGCCAGGTAAAAACCAAACTTTACCAGTAGGGTTGAAAAACTTAATTCAAGCGCAACGTGGGGCAGCTGAATACGGACAATTATACGCAGGGATGGTATTAGTAATGTTACCAACATTAATTCTATACATTCTTGTTCAAAATAAACTAACACAAGGGATGACACTAGGCGGCTCTAAAGAGTAATCGTCATCGCAGGAGGAAAGAAAATGGGTAAAACAAAAGGGCGTTTAACCCTACCAAGTGAATCGAATTTTCTTGAACAGACTAAAGAATTGCTCGACCGTTGGGGTGCAGATGCAATTCGTGATAGCGATGGAACGAAACTCGATGAAGCAACCAAACAATTAGATGCAAAAATCTATACAACCTACTTTGTAGCACGTAACCATAATGATTTCATCAAAGATCATATGGAAGAGTGCCAACAAATCTTCGTCATGTCAAAATTCTGGTTAGCAACAGAAGATACACTAACAATTCCGTTTATGGAAGGCTACTTCGAAGACCAAGTGCAACCAGACTATGTACATGATCCAAAACGATATTGGGAAGTCATCGACCGTACTACTGGAGAAGTGGTTCCGGTGGAAAGATGGACTGTCCATGAAGAAAACAACACGATTACGATTGAAGGCACTCGTCCTTTCCATGAGTATACAGTGTCGTTTCTAGTGTATGCGATTTGGGATCCAACTCAAATGTACAACCATATTACGAATAACTGGGGCGATGTTCCTCACGATATTCCATTTGATGTACGTGGACCTCATTCAAATCAATTCATGCACTCTTATTTAAAACAATGGTTAAAAGACAATCCGGATACTGATGTGGTTCGTTTTACAACGTTCTTCTATCACTTCACATTAATTTTCAACAACTTAGGAAAAGAAAAATTTGTGGACTGGTTCGGATATGGTGCCAGCGTTTCAGTAGCGGCACTAGAAGCTTTTGCCAAGGAAAAAGGCTATCGCTTAAGAGCAGAAGACATTGTGGATGAAGGGTACTATAACTCAACATTCCGCACACCAAGTAAAGCGTACTTAGATTATATCGACTTCATTCAAGCATTCGTTGCTAGAGAAGCTAAAAAATTAGTCGACGAAGTACACGATGCTGGTAAAGAAGCAATGATGTTCTTAGGAGATAACTGGATTGGTACAGAACCATATGGACCATACTTCGAACAAATCGGATTAGATGCAGTGGTGGGTTCTGTCGGTGGCGGAGCAACTCTTCGTATGATTTCAGATATTCCACACGTAAAATATACAGAAGGAAGATTCTTACCATACTTCTTCCCAGATGTATTCCGTGAAGGAAATGATCCTACGATTGAAGCTAATAAAAACTGGTTATCCGCAAGACGTGCCATCATGCGTAACCCTGTAGACCGTATCGGTTATGGTGGTTATTTAAGTCTTGCATACAAATTCCCTAAATTTGTCGACTACATTGAACATGTAACAGATGAATTTAGAGAAATCTACGATATCGTAAAACATACAAAACCATATACTGGTTTGAAAGTAGCCATCTTAAATGCATGGGGGCGTTTAAGAACTTGGCAAGCACACATGGTTGCCCATGAACTTCCATACAAACAAATCTATTCTTACCTTGGAATTATGGAAGCCTTAAGTGGTGCTAGTGTGGACGTAAGCTTTATCAGCTTTGACGATATTATTAATGATGGAGTTCCAGAAGGTGTCGATGTCATCATCAACGCGGGGGATGCCGGTACTTCATTTAGCGGTGGAGAGGTTTGGAAGAATGAAACGCTCATTACACGTATTCGTGAATTCGTGTATAACGGCGGCGGATTTGTCGGAGTTGGGGAACCAACAGCCGTTCATCATCAAGGAAGATTCTTCCAACTTGGAGATATTTTGGGTGTTGAAAGAGAAATGGGATATAGCCTTTCAACAGATAAATACTTTACAAAAGAATTGAAAGAACACTTTATTATCGAAGATATTGAAGATGTTCATAAGATTGACTTTGGGGAAAATATTAAAAACGTGTATGGCTTAACGAGTGCCACAGAAGTACTTGAATTTAGCAATCCGAAAGTAAGCGCAGGTGGCGTCAAAGAAGGAATCGTTCTTCCAGCCAATGCCGAAGGAAAAGAATTCGGGGAAATCCATCTTGCAGCCAACCCTTACGGAAAAGGTCGTGGGGTTTACATTGCAGGACTTCCATACACACCAGAAAATACAAGATTATTAATGCGTGCGTTATTCTACGCAGCGAATAAAGAAAGTGAATTAACAAAATGGTATGCAAGCAATCCATTAGTGGAAGTACATGCTTATCCTGAAAAAGGAGTGTATGCAATCGTGAATAATACGAACGAATTGCAATCAACACTCGTTTATGATGGAGCAGGTGTATCAAGAACTGTGGAACTTGAGCCAAGCGAAATTAGATGGGAGAAGATATCATGAATCCTAAAGTGAAAATTTGGATCCGCGTCGTATTGATGTTGGTATTCTTATATGTAGTTATTTTGGGGCATCAGATGATTGGCAAAGAAGGCGTTGCAACAATGCTTGTTGGCTTAGCTGGATTACTTCTCTTGCTATGGGATTACAATCGTCCGTACTCTAAATCGATGAAGCGTTAATAAAACTTAACTAGGAACAGGGGCTTGTTTACCAACAAGCCCCTGTTCCTGTTTGCATGGGCACAATATTTAAAAATAAATAATGCAAACCAAAGGTTTGTGATTACTGCGAAGATTTGTGAGTTCGTTTTATAGTAGCTGTAATGAGGGACCGGCTCGAGCCTGTAGTC
>JUUF01000324.1 GCA_001058355.1 Carnobacterium maltaromaticum | reverse complement strand
GATTATAAAAATAATCCGCAGGGATTCGCAGTAATCTTTTTTAGTATATTTGAACGCAAGTTCAATTTGCCCCATCTCAAGCTGTTTTTCAAGAACACCAAGTACAAAACAATTTGCATTAGGCTTCCAATCGTATTTCTTTTATTTTTGTCAGGTTTGGTCTAGAATAGATGGATAAGGTAAAAAGGGGTGAATATTATGGAAATGGAACGCATTAACGACGATACATTCTTGTTGCGTATCGAGAACCAAGATCTAATCGACCGTGGTACATCAATACCTGAATTACTTGGAAATCCAGGCGAAATCGAAGGCTTTTTCCATAGTATTTTAGAGGAGATGGGCGTCTTGAATCAATTCGAAGATTCAGACGGATTGAGTTTCCAAATCATGCCAAATCCAGACGGCTTAGAACTCTATGTCACACGTATTGTGGACATGGGTGATGAATCGACAGACGAGCGTATGGTGCGCAATATCGTCGATACGATTCAACATTCTCTAACAGACCGTATTGGGAAGAAGCGTAAAGAGGATAAAGAAGAAGGAAAAATTTCTCCAAAACCAGTCATTAATACGGAAGATAAATCTTCAACATTGAAACCAATAGATGTGACAGTCGTCTTTGAAGATTTCGAAGATTTTGTCTCAATGGCAAAAGAAACAGCAGGTGAGTTCGACCAATCTGTTCTTTACCGTTACAGCGGACATTACTTCTTACATGTTTTTCATCAAGTGGAGAAACCAGAAGAAGTTGCTGCGAAAATGGCACTTGTTCGCGAGTATGCAGAGTTCTCAAGAATTTCATGGGAAGTCTTGAAAGAATACGGCGAAGTCATTATGCCGGAAGCTGCCTTGGAAACAGGCAAACAATATTTCTAAAACCAAAAAGAGTTGAGCAGTCGACTCTTTTTTTGATACAAAAGAGTAATCAAAATGAATGAAACTATCAAAACACAATTAAATCACCGTACGATTCGTGCGTTTAAAGACCAACCGCTGACAAAAGAGGAAGTAGATTTACTAGTAGAAGTGGCGCAAAGAACATCAACAAGCATGTACTTACAAGCCTATTCGATTATTAGTGTGACAGACCCAGAGTTGAAGAAAGCATTAGCGGCTGTTAGTGGACAACCTTATGTGGCGACTAGCGGACATTTATTTGTATTCGTTGTAGACCAACGTCGTAATACGGAAATTGCCAAAGCCTTAGGACAAGAAGTCAGCGTTCAAGGTAGCGCAGACCGTTTCGTATCTGGATTAACGGATGCGGTGATTGCAGCTCAAAACGTAGTTGTGGCAGCAGAATCTCTAGGAATGGGGGCTGTTTACCTCGGTAGTTTCTTTAACGATACAGCTAAAGTCGTTGAGTTGTTAAACTTACCAAAATATACGTATCCTGCGATTGGGCTTGCTGTGGGCTGGCCGGATCAAGAGCCACAATTAAAACCACGCCTTCCCAAAGAAGTAATTCATATGGAAAATGGATACAAAGACCTTGAGAATCCTTTGGAAGAATTAAAAGAGTATGATGCGACTGTGACAGAATACTACGACCTTCGTGATGCGAATCGTCGTGTAGATGCCTTTACAAAACAAGTGTCTACAAAATACCACACGCTTGGAGCTAAGCGTGCGGAAATGCTTGATGTACTTAAAGCACAAGGCTTCTTAACAGGAGAATAAAAAAGAAGACAAGAAATCGTTGTTTCAACGATTTCTTGTCTTTATTTGTTTTATTGAATGTTTAATGAATCAAGGACGGATTGTTTCATACCTTCGATTGAAAGAACTTTTGTATGACGGATTGGCGCATCCAATACGCTTGTAACAGCTGTTGGAATGGCAATGACGCTTTCTTGTTGAATCGCATCCATGAGTTCTGCGTCAGATTGATTCGTATCCACGTCTAGAGCTGAAAGTACGCTTTGTGGGAATTTGTATGGACTTGCCGTCGATACGACCACAGTAGGAGTTTCGTCTCCTGTTTCTTTCTTATATTTCGTATACACAGCATCCGCAACCGCAGTGTGTGGATCTAATAAATAATGCTCGTTCGTGAATACATCATGAATCGTTTGAGCCGTTTCTTCTTGGCTTGCACGGTTTCCATAAAATTGTTGGAATAGAGCAGTGTCTGTATTTGGAACAGAGTAGCTTCCGTTTTCTTTTAGGGAAGTCATGAGTGCATTTGTTTCCTGCGAGCTACGTCCTGTTAATTCAAAGACGAAACGCTCAAGGTTACTTGAAACAAGAATATCCATACTTGGAGAACTTGTTAATTTAAATTCACGTAGTCGGTTGTATGTTCCTGTTTGGAAGAAATCAACTAGCACATCATTTTCGTTTGAAGCGCAGATGAGTTTGTTAATTGGAACACCGATACCTTTTGCGTAGTAGGCTGCTAGGATGTTACCGAAGTTACCCGTTGGAACGGCAACGTTCATTGGGGAGCCAATAGTAAGAGTGCCGTCTTTTACTAGTTGTGCATACGCGAATACGTAGTACACGATTTGTGGGCAAAGGCGTCCGATGTTAATCGAGTTTGCAGAAGAGAATTGGAATCCTTTTTCTGCAAGTGTTGCGTTTAGTTCTTTATCCGCAAATAACTCTTTGACTTTTGTTTGCGCGTCATCGAAGTTTCCTTCTACACCATAAACAAATGTGTTGTCGCCTGCTTGTGTGACCATTTGGCGTTCTTGGATGGTGCTTACGCCACCTTTTGGATAGAAGACGATGATGTTTGTGTGAGGTACATCCGCAAATCCTGCAAGGGCAGCTTTACCAGTGTCTCCTGATGTCGCTGTTAGAATCACGATTTCTTTGTCAGATTTGTTTTTCTTTGCTGCAGTTGTAAGTAAGTATGGCAAGATGGATAGTGCCATATCCTTGAAGGCGATGGTTCTTCCGTGGAAGAGTTCCATGAAATGACGGTCGCCGACTTTTTTCACTGGTGCGATTTCCTTTGTATCAAACGTTGTGTCGTATGCAGAATGCACGCAGTCTGTAATTTCTTCTTTTGTAAAATCTGTTAAAAATGCAGATAAAATTTCAATGGCAATTTCTTGATAGCTTTGTGTTTTTAACACTTCCCAGTCTAGAGTCACTTCTGGGAGGGCAGTTGGTACATATAAACCACTGTCTTCAGCAATTCCTTTTAAAATGGCTTGCGAAGCTGTTACGCGGTTGTTTGTGTCTCGTGTACTAATGTATTGAATTGTGGACACTTGAGTCCCTCGCTTTCTAAAATTTCGTTGCGCTCATTGTACCATAAATCGCGCTCTGAACACAAAACACAGGCACATTTCGGCTGTGAATTCTGAAGTGTGCGCTTAATTTTTTAGAGAAAAATAGTATACACTAAAGATGAAAATTCAATTAAAATTTGAAGGGCAATCGATTGAAAACTAATAGAAAAGTTGATAAAATAATTATAGTAATTCGTAGCTAATTGCTTGTCTTTGGGAGGTTCTCAAAGGCGGTTTTTTATTATCTAAAATCATTAAAAAGGAGTGAAAAAATGCTAAAACAGATTATTCCGTTTTTTAGTAAGTATAAAAAATATCCTTTCTTAGCGTTTTTTGCCATCTTAATCGAGGTGCTCTGTGAAGTTGCGCAACCGATTATTATGAAGCAAATTATCGACGAAGGGATTCCGAATAAAGACTTAGGCTTTATTGTGCAACAAGGATTGATT
>JUUF01000323.1 GCA_001058355.1 Carnobacterium maltaromaticum | reverse complement strand
AAGGAACTCCAGAACAAATCACAAAATTGGTTCGTCAATTACGTGAATCAAAAGTTCCATCATTATTCGTAGAAAGTAGTGTGGATGAACGTCCAATGAAGACTGTTTCTCAAGAAACTGGTCTACCAATTTTCTCAACAATCTTTACTGACTCTATTGCAGAAGCAGGAAAAGATGGAGACAGCTACTACAGCATGATGAAATGGAACCTAGATAAAATTATCGAAGGTTTAAGCAAATAAGAATTAGGGGCTCCAGGGGAAACCGGGAGCTCTTTTGTTTTGAGTTTTGAATGAGAATAACAAACAGCGAGGTGAAGAAGAATGAATAAATTTTTAAAAGTGATGTTTATCGTATTAATCATTGCGATGACAGGAGCAATGATTTTCCAAATTTTCTTTCCAGAGGTGATGGGTTCACACTCGGGATACGGAGTTGCAGTAGGTTGGCAACGAGAAATTGGATTTTGGAATTTAGCGGTTTTGATGATTTTAGTGGCCGTTAATGTTAGGTATGATTGGTTTTATTTAAGAGTCGTTTTAGGAGCACTAATAGTCGGCGGATTAGGGATTGGTACGAATCATCTTCTTGCTTATTTAGAGGGAGCTACCTTCGTCAATCTCGTTGGGGCAATTGAAAACTATGCGCTTGTCATTGGTTGGGTGATTGGGTGGAAATTGCAAGCAAAGGTTGAGAAGTAAAACTTTACATTTCTTTTTTTTCAATTCTACAATATTCAAAAGGAAGTATTGTCTTTTAAAGAAAACAGGATAGAAAGAATATCAATTGATGAAAAACTATATAAGAAAGGAGTTGAATGATTCCAGATTGATAGTCAGAAAAAAGACAGGATGAACTATAAACGTTGGAATTATCATAGGTGGATTTTATGTTGAATAAGATTTATTATAGCTTGTCGATGGTGATTTTTGTATTGAGTGCTGTAGTTGCATTTTATGCACTAAGATTTGGAGATGTGTTTACGCAAGAGGGAATTCAACTGTTGTTTTTGGAATTGACGGGTGCTTGTGTGACATTGATGGGCTTATTGAATGTGAACAGCAAGCATTCTCTATTCACAATTGTTGTCGCTTCTTTAGTGCTTCTAGTGATTTTCTATCAAATGAATGCCAGTCATATTATGATGGCGGATTCGCTATCGAGTATTCAGGGGTCAGTTTTCTGGAAAGAAAGTTTTGTTTGGATTTCACGTCTAGTATTGATGATGATGGCTTGGAGTTTTATTCAATCACTTTGCTTGCCAATTTTTTTCTTAGTCCATCGTTTTTTTGTACAAAAAACGAATGTTCCATTTGACAAGCAAAAAGAATAGGTCTAAAATACAAAACAACTTAAATACTTAAATTCATTGACAAAGAGAGTACAGAATTTTGGCGTCCTAAGCGAGATGAGGTAGAGTGGAAGCTCATCGGATTAGAAATTCTGGAAGCGCACTTTGTAGAAAAGATGGAGAATTTAGTATCTATCTTCGCAGAAATCTGCGTTAACAAGGAAAAGGATCGGGAAGCAATTCCCCGTCAAAATAGAGTGGTACCACGACAGACATCGTCTCTTATGCGTTTAGCATAAGGGGCGTTTTTATTTTATAAGGAGGTTTCAAATGAAGAAAATCATAGCGCTGCTCATCGTGCTTGTCGGCTTTTTAGCTTCGTGCACGAATCAAGTAACAACAGAAAATAGTACAGGGTCAGCGGTTTTAGACCGTATTTACAAGAAGCAAAAAATCGTTATCGGGACGACAGCGGACTACCCACCGTTTGAATGGCATTATATTAACGATGGTAAAGACTCTGTTGTCGGAATCGATATTGATATCGCCAATGCCATTGGTGAAGCGCTTGGGGTAGAAGTAGAGATTCGAGAGATGGAATTTAACTTCTTGATTGCTGCGATGAAGTCAGGGAAAGTAGACCTTGTTCTTGCAGGGATTACGCCAACCGAAGAGCGTAGTAAGGAAGTGGCATTCACGAATATTTACTATGATTCACATATGGTAGCGGTCGTTAAGAAGACAGATGCTGGTAAATTCACGTCGCTGGATAGCTTCAATGGCACAAATGTCGGAGCGCAAAAAGGAACCTCTCAAGAAGGAATTGTAAAAGACACACTGACAGGCGCAACGCTAACATCACAACCGAAAAATCCAACCTTGATTTTAGCCTTGCAACAAGGAAAACTCGATGCAGTGATTATGGATAACATTGCAGCGGATGAATTCGTGAAGGCAAATAACGACATCACAGTCGCATCGGTAGAAATCCCAAGTGAAGATGCCGGAACTGCAGCCGTGGCGCAAAAGGGCAATGAAGTGTTTGTACAAAAAGTACAAGAGGTGCTCGACCAGTTAGAGTCTTCAGGGAAACTAAAAGAATCGATTATTCGCAATACGAATTTAATGTCAGAATAGAAAGAAGGAAAAAGAATGGAATTAATCATTAAATATTGGCCTCTGTTTCTCGAAGGGGCAACGACAACCGTGTTACTGTCATTCTTCTCTGTAATTGTCGGGGTTGGATGTGGAACGTTAATGGCACTCGCAAGACTAAGCACGAACAAATTCTTGTCAAAAGCTGCGAAGGTCTATATCGACATTATTCGTGGAACGCCACTTCTTGTGCAATTGTACTTAGTGTATTTTGGACTCGCGACCGTTCTTGATTTAAATGACTTTGTTTCAGGGGTCATTGCCGTGTCCGTGAATACGACAGCCTATATCGCTGAAATTATCCGTAGTGGGATTCAATCGGTGGATAAAGGGCAAATGGAAGCCGCTCGTTCAATGGGGATGCCGAAACGAATGGCCATGAGCCAAATTATCTTGCCACAAGCGATGAAGAATATTTTACCAGCCATCGGGAATGAATTTGCGACCTTAATTAAAGAAACCTCGATCGTCTCTTTAATCGGTATTCACGATTTAATGTACAGCTCGGATACCGTTCGTGGGGCAACGTTTACGGTATTCATCCCATTGTTAATGACGGCGTTCTTATACTTCGTCATGACTACGACGATTGCATTCTTTATGGACAAACTAGAAAGGAAGTTACAAGCCAGTGATTAGAACAGAAGAGATTAAAAAACAATACGGCGATAAGCAAGTCTTAAACGGAATTTCCACTCATATTGAACAAGGGGAAGTGCTCGTGATTATCGGTCCTTCTGGATCAGGAAAATCGACTTTCTTACGTTGCCTAAACTTACTAGAAGAACCCACTAGCGGAAAGGTATTCTTCAAAGACCAATGCATCAATGAAAAAGGAGTGGACCTCGATAGCGTGCGTCAACACTTAGGGATGGTGTTCCAACACTTCAA
>JUUF01000322.1 GCA_001058355.1 Carnobacterium maltaromaticum | reverse complement strand
AGTCTCCATCCAGTCATCGCGAATGCTTTTGAGAATCCTCCGATTAAAATCGTACGGTCACGCATACCATCGATTTCTACAACAGATACGTGAGGTTTTCCAGTGTATGTTAATTCTCCGTATAATTCGTCAGAAACAACGATAATATCGTGGCGTTTCAACACTTCACAAACCGCTTCTAAGTCTTCACGTCCCATTACAGCCCCAGTTGGGTTATTTGGGAAGTTCATTAAAATTGCTTTTGTTTTTGGTGTAATCACTGCTTCTAAATCTTCTGGCGTGATACGGAATTGATTTTCTTCTTTTAACGGAAGAATCACAGGTGTTCCATCGGCCATTGTTACGGCTGGAACGTATGATACATAACCTGGGTCACAAATAATCACTTCATCCCCTGGGTTCAAGAGAACACGCATTGAAATATCAACGGCTTCACTTCCCCCAACAGTAATCACACATTCGTGCATTGAATCGTATTTTACCCCGTGACGGCCTTCAGTAAAGATACATACTTCTTCACGAAGCTCTTTCAACCCTGCATTAGCTGTATAGAATGTACGGCCTTCTTGCAACGCTTTAATCGCTTCTTGACGAATATGCCAAGGCGTATCAAAATCAGGCTCTCCAACCCCTAGGGAAACAATATCCTTGTATTCACTCGCCATATCAAAGAAACGACGAATCCCTGAAGGTTTCAAGTCCTTAATTTTATTATTTAACATATTTTCTAAATTCATGGAGTAACCACCTGACGTTTATCATCTGCTTTACCGACAAACATAGTGCCGTGATCTTTGTATTGTTTTAATACAACATGTGTTTTTGTAGATTGTACTTCTTCAATCACTGAAAGACGTGAAGATACGAAGTTTGCGATTTCACGCATTGGTGCTTTTTTCAATTGCACCATGAAATCATATCCGCCTGACATCAAGTACACTGCTTCTACTTCTGGGAAATGATAGATTTTTTCCGCAATACGGTCGAACCCTTTCCCTTTTTGAGGATTTACTTTTAATTCGATAATCGCTGAAACATTGACATTATCAGTTTTTCCCCAGTTGATTAATGTATGGTAGCCACAAATAACTTTAGCTTCCTCCATCTCTTTAATACGGCGTGTGACTTCTTCCACATCCATTTCTAATAGAGAGGCAATTTCTTCTGGAGTTAAACGACTATTTTTCTCAATTAATTTTAAAATTTGCTCGTTCACTTCTTTGAACATAGACTTTCCTCCTTCAGTTGCATTTGCAACATTTTGTACTTTCCCATTGTACCCTTTTTTTGTGAGAATTCCTAAGATTTTATTGCAGTTTTATGAAATTTATAATTTTCTATAAAAAAGCTCTCTTCCTATCAGAAAGAGAGCTTCATTCATTATTCCGCTGTTTGTTCAAAGTGAGCGACTAAGTCGTTGATGACTCCACTGGATACGATTGTATCGATTTGTTTCATCGCATGGTACACGCTGTCTGATTTTGAAGAACCATGTGATTTCACGACTGCTCCTTTAAGGCCAAAGAGCACCGCGCCCCCGAATTGTGAGTAGTCCAATGTATTCTTTAATCCGTAGAAGGTATTTTTCAATAAAAGCGCTCCAAGTTTTCCTTGGATTCCTTGTCCCTTGATACCTTCTTTTAGAAGACTCATCATCGCAAGTGCTGTTCCTTCGATTGTCTTGAGGACCGCGTTTCCTGTAAATCCGTCTGTTACAACCACATCCGCAGCACCTGTTAAAATGTCACGAGCTTCCACGTTACCGATGAAGTTTAAGCTGTCGTCTTCTTTTAAGAGTCCGTAAACTTCTTTTGCGAGTTCGTTCCCTTTTCCTTCTTCAGCTCCATTATTTAATAAGCCGACTGTTGGGTTTTCGTAACCAAGAACGTATTTTGAATAATAGCTTCCTAGAATACCGAATTGGTGAACATTTTTCGGTTTACATTCCGCGTTCGCACCTACGTCCATCATAATAAATTGACGGTTGTCTTTTCCAAGAACAGGCAACACTGGCATCAGTCCTGGACGGTCGATTCCTTTAATACGGCCAACCACTAATAAACCAGCCGTTAGAAGAGCCCCTGTATTTCCGCAAGAGAAGAGCGCATCTGCTTCTCCTTCTTTGACTGCTTTAGCTGCAACGACCATTGAAGCATCTTTCTTCGAACGAATCGCTTTAACCGGTTCGTCATCAGAGTTGATTTTTTCTGAACAGTGAATCACACGAATATTTGGAAGGGATTCCTCCAAGCATGCATTCACTTTTGCTTCGTCTCCATATAATTGAAACTCGACAGTTGGCATTTCCTTTGCTGCAAGGACGACCCCTTGGACGATTTCTTTAGGAGCGTTATCTCCACCCATCGCGTCTACTGCAATTCTTACCATTGTTGTTCCTCCTCTTCTAGCCACGTGGCCATGAAGTTATCCATTGATTTCTTTCGTTGTTTGTTCGATAAATGCCTTCATGCGTTTCGTCTCGGCTTTTTCTCCTGCTGGATCTTCCGAGGCATAAAGGATTGCATCTTTACGTGCTTGTTCTAGTATATCATAATCTCGTATTAAATCGGCAATCTTAAAGTCTGGAATACCGGACTGTTTCACGCCAAATACATCCCCAGAACCGCGTAGTTCCAAGTCTTTTTGACTGAGATAAAATCCATCTGTCGACTCGCACATAATGCGCATGCGCTCTTTCCCATTTTCGGTTTTTGGACTTGCCACTAGAATACACGTTGAAGCATGTTGTCCACGACCAACACGTCCACGCAATTG
>JUUF01000321.1 GCA_001058355.1 Carnobacterium maltaromaticum | reverse complement strand
CGCGATGTCTCACATCCTAGTTTTCCATCAATGCTTGATTAGCAGTAATGATCGCTAATTTGTAGACGTCTTCTTCGTTACATCCACGTGATAAGTCAGAGATTGGTTTGTTTAATCCTTGTAGGATTGGTCCGATTGCTTCGAAGTTACCGAAACGTTGTGCAATTTTGTATCCGATGTTTCCTGATTGGATTTCTGGGAATACGAATACAGTTGTTTGTCCAGCTACTGGTGAGTCTGGAGCTTTTTGTTTACCAACGCTTGGTACGAATGCAGCGTCGAATTGTAATTCTCCGTCGATGTTGTAGTTTGGAGCTAATTCTTGAGCGATTTTAGTTGCTTCAGCTACTTTTAATGCTTCTTCAGATTTAGCAGAGCCTTTTGTTGAGAAACTTAACATTGCAACGTTTGGTTCGATACCAAATAATTCAGCTGTTTTAGCAGATTCTACTGCGATTTCAGCTAATTCTTGTGCGTTAGGATTGATGTTGATTGCGCAGTCTGAGAATAAGTATTTCTTAGATTTGTCGCTGTTGATCATGATGAACGCACCACTTGTACGAGAGACACCTGGTTTTGTTTTGATGATTTGTAATGCTGGACGTACAGTGTCCCCTGTTGAGTGAACCGCACCAGATACTAATCCGTCTGCTAGTCCCATGTATACCATCATTGTTCCGAAGTAAGTTACGTCACGTAATAATTTTTGAGCGTCTTCTTCAGATACTTTACCTTTACGACGTTCTACAAAGCTTGCTACCATTTCAGCATATTTATCGTCTGCATATGTTTCAGGATCGATAATTTCTAAATGAGAAATGTTAAATCCACGAGCGTTTGCCACTTCGTTAATTTGGTCTACATTCCCAAGTAAGATTGGTTTGCAAAGTCCATCTGCTAATAAACGAACAGCTGCACCAATAATTCTTGGTTCATCTCCTTCTGGAAATACGATTTTAACGTCTTTCCCTTTCACTTTAAGTGATAATTCTTCAAATAATTCCACGGATATCCCTCCAAAAATTTGTTACCTTAATAATACACTAAATACTTTTAAAAAAACAGTACAATGTTAAAACAATCATCAAAAAAACAGCTGTACTAATTTATAAGCAATATGAAAATAGTACAGTTTCATTTCATAAAAATTTCTACTTAGCAAAACACCGCTAGTATGCTATACTTAGAGAGTATTTTAGTAAGGAGGAAGGCTTTGTGCGATCATATGCAAAAAAATTAATGGATACCGCTATTCTTGCTGGTCAAATCATGCTCGAATGCAATGCGGAATCGTATCGCGTGGAAGAAACGATGAACTATATTCTCTCCACATCCAACTTTGAAACTTGCGAAGCCTTCGCGATGGCGACTGGAATCTTTGCAACGCTCGATGACGACTGCATCGATTCTATTACAGAAATCCGCCGTGTTCCAAATCGAGACACAAACTTAAACCGTATTTATAAAGTCAACGCAATCTCTCGTCAATTAGTGACAAAAGAAATTGACCTCGATACAGCTTATCAACGATTACAAGATTTAAAAGAATCCGAATATCCACAGTGGTTAAAAGACTTAGGCCTTATTCTGATGTGTGGGTTCTACGCTGCTCTATTTGGAGCAACGCCAATTGAACTCGTCATTGCATCAGTAGCAGCGATTATCATGCCATTTGTTTATAAGTTAGATCCGAAATTTAAATTAGGAACATTCGTGTTGAACCTCATCTCGATTATTCCGGCGATTGTCATTATTATTTTGATTCAGAAACATTTCGTTCCGGACGCTCGAATCGGCATCTCCATTGTAGGATTAATCATGCCAGCCGTTCCTGGAACCGCCATTACAAATGCCATTCGCGATACATTACGCGGAGACTACAACTCAGGAGCAGCTCGGGCAATTGAAGCGTTTGTGACGGCTCTTTCCGTCGCTATTGCTGTTGCTTTGGGACTCGTGTTAGCAGGAGGTGCAAACCCCTTATGATTTATCAAGTGATTAGTGCTCTCATCGCCGTCTACTTCAGTTGTATTGTCTTTGAAGCACCAAAACGACTCCTCATTCATATTTCGATTATTGGAGGCATTGGTTGGTTTGTATATCTCTTCTTCTTGGATAGTTCTGGATTACAACTAGCTACTTACTATAGCGGCCTTACAATTGCATTTTTATCGCACTTAGCAGCACGCTATTTTAAAGCTCCTGTAACGGTATTCTTTATCCCTGGATTTTTCCCACTCGTTCCTGGTGCAGGCATGTATCGTACCGTATACGCCTTCTTTGTAGGAGATGTTGAAAAAGGAAAATTCTTCTTCGGTCAAACAATGATTACTGCCGGGATGATTGCACTTGCTATCTTTACGGTCGATTCTATTTTCCGTCTGTACTCGCATTGGCAATCTTCACGCCGTCAGTCAGCAAACTAAATAAATGAACTCGAAACTGCCAAAGATTTTCTTTGGTGGTTTTTTATACTTAAATCGAAGGTTTAGAGATTAAATTCATTGCTATTAAAAACTTTAGATTCCGTCCCTTTGGGATATCTTCATGGTAGGGATAAGAGCTGTACCGGTTCGAGCCGAAG
>JUUF01000320.1 GCA_001058355.1 Carnobacterium maltaromaticum | reverse complement strand
TGCCGTGGTAACTTCCACTCTACTTGGATTTCTCAAGGAGGATACGAAAAAGTAGAAGACGAATTATTAGCAGGCGAACATGTAAATGCATACTACCTCGAATACGATACAGACCGTGCGGGCGACTTCAAGCCACTTGCAAAAGTTTCTGACGGTAAGAAAGTTGTACTTGGTCTTTTAACTTCAAAATTTGCAGACTTAGAAGACAAAGATGAAGTTATCGCTCGTATTAAAGAAGCGAG
>JUUF01000319.1 GCA_001058355.1 Carnobacterium maltaromaticum | reverse complement strand
GAGCATTCGAGTAGAGACCGAAGTATTGGAAGTTATCAATCGGGTGCCTTTGGAAAACTACCCTCTGTACAACGGTTTATGGTAGCCTATGAACAAGTGAAAGCCCAACTAAATGATCGAATGGGCATTATTCAAGCCGCTCTTGAACGTGATCAAGTGCGCATGGAGGCACTACATGCCGAAGAACGAACCAAGCAAGG
>JUUF01000318.1 GCA_001058355.1 Carnobacterium maltaromaticum | reverse complement strand
TTTTGTAGACGTTGTGTAGACGTTGTTTTTTGAAACGTCTACACTTCAAAACGTTGTTATTTCAATGTTTTTATGTACTTGTAGACGTTGTAGTAGTTGTAGACGTTGTTTTTTACTTTTTACACGCGTAATATTATTATTTTTATTTATATATATTACTAACTTATATAAGAAGATATAAACAACGTCTACAACGTCTACAAACCTTTAGAAACATTGTTTTAAAAGCTTTTACATTGTAGACGTTGTTATAAAACTACATCTACACAACGTCTACAAAA
>JUUF01000317.1 GCA_001058355.1 Carnobacterium maltaromaticum | reverse complement strand
CTTGGAGGTGTTTTTATTTAGTTCTCATTTACGGGGGGCAGTGCCAAAAAACACTTGACTTAATTAATGAAAAGTGTCATACTATGTTCAAGCGAATGCTTGAATGATATTGAGGTGAGAATATGATTAACAAAGATACTTGTGAAATTTATTGTTATGACGAAGAAAAGGTCAATCGAATACAAGGTAATTTACAGACAGTAGATATTTCTAGTGTTGCCCAAATGTTAAAAGCTATTGCAGATAAAAATAGAGCAAAAATTACCTATGCATTGTGTCAAGATGACGAACTGTGTGTGTGTGATATTGCAAATATTATAGGTGTTACGGTTGCAAATGCCTCTCATCACCTGCGAACGCTCCATAAGCAAGGGATTGTTAAGTTTCGAAAAGAGGGAAAACTTGCATTTTATTCATTAGATGATGAGCATATCAGACAAATTATGATGAGTGCATTGGCACTTAAGAAAGAGGTGAAGATCAATGTCTAGTGGGAAAGCAAAACAGTTCGAAGAAGAAATGAAAGCCTATCGTGTTCAAGGATTTACTTGTACTAACTGTGCAGCCATTTTTGAAAATAATGTTAAAGAACTTCCCGGTGTTCAGGATGCGAAAGTAAATTTCGGAGCATCTAAAGTTTATGTTAAAGGGACGACAACCATTGAAGAATTAGAAAAAGCAGGAGCATTTGAAAATTTAAAAATTCGAGATGAAAAAGAACAAAGGGTAGAAGGAGAACCTTTTTGGAAGCAGAAAGAAAACATTAAGGTATATATATCAGCTCTTTTACTTGTAGTTAGCTGGTTCTTAGGAGAGCAGTATGGTGAAGAGCATGTTCTACCGACAATTGGTTATGCAGCGTCCATTTTAATCGGTGGATATTCGTTATTTATTAAAGGTCTCAAAAATTTAAGCAGATTAAATTTCGATATGAATACGCTTATGACTATTGCCATTATAGGAGCTGCAATTATTGGTGAATGGGGTGAAGGGGCAACCGTTGTTATCCTATTTGCGATTAGTGAAGCATTAGAGCGTTATTCAATGGATAAAGCACGTCAATCTATTGAATCTTTAATGGATATTGCCCCAAAAGAAGCGTTAATTCGACGAGGCAATGAAGAAATGATGATTCATGTTGATGAGATTCAAGTTGGAGACATCATGATAGTTAAGCCCGGGCAAAAGTTAGCAATGGATGGAATAGTGGTTAAAGGTACATCGACATTAAATCAGGCTGCGATTACAGGTGAAAGCGTTCCAGTAACGAAAATCACAAATGATGAAGTATTTGCAGGAACCTTGAATGAAGAAGGGTTACTTGAGGTTAAAGTAACAAAACGAGTTGAAGATACCACTCTTTCAAAAATCATTCACTTGGTAGAAGAAGCCCAAGCAGAACGGGCCCCCTCTCAAGCGTTTGTCGAGAAATTTGCAAAATACTATACACCAGCTATTGTCATACTAGCTCTTTTAATTGCAGTAGTTCCACCATTATTTGGCGGAGACTGGAGCCAATGGATTTATCAAGGATTAGCTGTATTAGTGGTTGGTTGTCCTTGTGCCTTAGTAGTCTCAACTCCAGTTGCTGTGGTTACAGCAATAGGAAATGCAGCGAAAAATGGTGTATTAATTAAAGGTGGTATCCATTTAGAAGCAGCAGGACACTTAAAAGCGATAGCCTTTGATAAAACAGGAACATTAACCAAAGGGATTCCAGCTGTAACAGACATTGTGACATATGGTAGAAATGAAAATGAATTAATAACCATAACATCAGCCATTGAAAAAGGATCGCAGCACCCTCTTGCTTCAGCGATTATGCGAAAAGCAGAAGAAAATGGATTAAAATTCAATGAAGTAACAGTAGAGGATTTTCAATCCATTACAGGTAAAGGCGTTAAAGCCAAAATAAATAATGAAATGTATTATGTGGGAAGTCAAAATCTTTTTGAGGAATTACACGGAAGCATTTCAAGCGATAAAAAAGAAAAAATTGCCGATATGCAAACTCAAGGTAAAACGGTGATGGTGTTAGGAACAGAAAAAGAAATTCTTTCGTTTATTGCCGTAGCCGATGAAATGAGGGAATCGTCTAAAGAAGTTATCGGCAAGTTGAACAATATGGGAATCGAAACAGTGATGCTAACAGGCGATAACCAAAGAACGGCAACAGCCATCGGAAAACAAGTTGGTGTTTCGGATATTAAAGCTGACTTACTTCCAGAAGATAAGCTTAATTTTATTAAAGAACTTCGAGAAAAACATCAAAGTGTGGGGATGGTCGGAGATGGCGTGAATGATGCTCCAGCCCTTGCGGCATCTACCGTTGGTGTAGCAATGGGTGGTGCTGGAACTGATACAGCTTTAGAAACAGCTGACATCGCCTTAATGTCTGATGATTTGAGTAAATTGCCATATACAATAAAATTAAGTCGTAAGGCTTTAGCAATCATCAAGCAAAACATTACCTTCTCTTTGGCGATTAAATTAGTGGCATTACTTTTGGTCATGCCCGGTTGGTTAACACTTTGGATAGCGATATTTGCTGATATGGGAGCAACTTTACTTCTAACATTAAACAGTTTACGCTTATTGAAAATCAAAGAATAGGTTCTAAAATGGTTGTACTGACCCCAAAAAGT
>JUUF01000316.1 GCA_001058355.1 Carnobacterium maltaromaticum | reverse complement strand
GTATCCATAATGTATCTCTTACCGTTTGAGTCCGTCACGATTTTATGGCATGTAGACATCGAATTTTTAAACGTTAATTTGTTCAAGGCTTCCCCTCCTTTTCGATGTAGATTATTCAAAAATGTAGTATACTCCATCTTTTTCTATTCTTGGATGATGATTCATTCCTATCCGAGACATCTCTGGAATGCTATCTGGGTGCTCTAATCTAAAATCAATAAAAATTATTGTCTTTTGATTATTATTAAAGGTCCCTTTTACCGATAAATTGTATGACTCCGCAAAGATTCCATTGCTTACAGCTCCAACCTCTAGAGTATTCCAATCAAACTGTACAGATTCTATCTTTGGATATCTAGACTGGATCCACGCCACAATTTCTTCTTCGTGCTCTTTCAGCCATGCCGATTGCTTGTCTCTTGCTGTC
>JUUF01000315.1 GCA_001058355.1 Carnobacterium maltaromaticum | reverse complement strand
CATCTACGACATTTCAAAAGGTAAAGATATTGAAGAAAAAGCACGTAGTACCGCAAAACTAATAGTAGACGACGCGAGCGGTGTTGAAGGGGTTAAAGTCACTCAATCTGATAGCGCAAAAGAACTAAAGATAACGATTGAAGTGGATCTAAAGAAGTTCAACTATGATGATGAGAAGACAGCTGCTAAAGCGCCAGCTCTCTATAGTAGTGTTCATACAGCGGTAATAAAGAAAAATGATATTTATAGCTTTGAAGAATCTAAAAAGAGTATTTTAAAAGAAGGATTTAAAGAAGTGAAATAGTCGAATAGAAACTTGGATTTCAGTGAATGGAATCCAAGTTTTTATATAAATGATGAGTGTGGACTTCAACAGAATTTGACAAACGATAGTTCATTTTCTATGATAAAGTCAAGTCAGATTTAAGGAGTATTTGAATGAAGAAAATCTTGAAACTATCTATTCTATTATGGGGAGCGTTATTTGTTTTACTAGGATGTAGCCAAGAAACAAAAAGTGAATTTG
>JUUF01000314.1 GCA_001058355.1 Carnobacterium maltaromaticum | reverse complement strand
TTTAGCAGCTTCATCGATGTGCTCGTAGACCATTCTCATTTGTCTGAGAGCGAATGGATGGTTCTCATATTTATCACATAGCTTTCCACTCGATTCGAATACCCAATTAAAATACTCAACTGAACCAAATCCATATCGTTGAGCTGCATCTTCTTGAGCTTCAATCCAATCGACCACTTCATTCATGAACTTTCTATAATCGAATTTCATTCAAGCTCCTCCAATCTGATATATATTCCTGATAAGTCTGCATAAAACTTCTCTGAGATTTTTGAGGCGACCTTGTTGTCGTCTTCCCAAAACCCCAAATCAGTGAGACAATCAAGCAACAACTTCTCCATATTGTCTAAATCTGGTTTAGTGCCTTTATATTGTCCGTTGTATGTTCCGTTTTTTAGAGGGAAGCACCATTTGATTGTGAGCCTCACACAACCACGCAGGGGATTCTTAGGAGCGAAGTGAGAGAAGTGTGCCATGTACTTCGCTCGAGCTTGTATGAGTTGGGGAGGTTCATAGAAATGAGGTTTGCCATTCCTACAAGTGACTTGCTTCTGTTGATGAGTAGTCGTTGGAATCTTTTCCATAGGAATGAAGAATTCAATCATGATTCCCAACACCTCTCCAGGCTTGCCATTGAGGGTCATAGACGATATAGCCTGTTGATTTTAATTGAGCGAAAATCCATTCCATTATTTCGGGTTGTTTTGAAATCCATTCAAGCACTTGAGACTGAGTTGGATCATATTCTTCATCTGGAAATCTGTGATATAAGAGTGGCATCTCTTTTCCGACTTCCAACAATTTTGATTTTTTACGTTCCATGTTTTTCTCCTTATTAAGTTTGTGAAATTCCACACAGACTTTTCTTTTTTTATTTTCGCTTTTGTCCATGGTAGAAAGGACAGACATGGTGGGCGGAGTCTAAAGCCCACCTGTTCTGTTCCTATCATGGACGATGGACGATTCTTCGGACATTCCCCAATTACACCCTCTTAGGGTTATAGGTTGTCCGTTCTTGGACAAAGTCGATTTTGTCTTCGAGTTTGTCCTGT
>JUUF01000313.1 GCA_001058355.1 Carnobacterium maltaromaticum | reverse complement strand
TATACGGTATCACTTGTTTTATTTAATTAGTAAAAAGAAATTAATAAGTGAAAAAAAGCTTGCTCCATTGCATTAAATCGCGAATTGTGATATATTATATGCTGTATCATTAGGCGTAGTGTATGGAGGGAGTTTTTTTATGAGTCAACGATTATCAAAAGAAACGATTCAAAGTATACAATCGCAAGTGAATATTCTCGATATTGTAGGGCAATTTGTCCAATTGAGAAAGCAAGGAAAGAGCCTATTTGGCCGCTGTCCTTTCCATGATGAAAGAACACCTTCGTTTACCGTTACAGAAGAAAAACAGTTATTCCACTGTTTTAGTTGTGGACGCGGAGGAAATGTTTTTAACTTCATGCAGGAATTGGAAAGTTTATCTTTTCCAGAATCGGTTGTTAGGGTAGCAGAACTTGCACATATTCCTCTCGATGTAGAAATCCCTTCTAGCCAACAAGCAATTCCTCAAAAAGAGAGAAAATTGTTTGCAGCACATGAAAAAGCGAGTGAGTTTTACTCGCACGTCCTATTTAATACAAAAGGTGGACAAGAAGCACTTCATTACTTAACGGATCGTGGCTATACGATTGATACGTTAAAGGAATTTGGATTTGGGTTCTCGTTAAAAGACCGCACGCAGCTGACACAGCTCTTACAAGATTTAGAGCTAACAGAACAAGAAATGGAAGCGACAGGTCTATTCGTTGAAAGTCAATCAGGGTTCTTTGATCGTTTTAATCAGCGAATTATGATTCCTCTTCGTAATGAACATGGACAAATCGTCGGTTTCTCTGGACGTGTGTTGCCAGGGTATTCAGATGAGTTTGCTTCACAGGCTAAATATTTAAACAGTCCTGAAACACCGCTCTTTGCGAAAAGAAACTTCTTATTCAACTTTGATTTAGCAAAGAAGAATATTCGTAAAGAAAATAAAGTCATCCTTTTTGAAGGATATATGGATGTTATTTCTGCTTGGCAAGCGGGAGTTCAACTAGGAGTCGCTTCAATGGGGACATCTCTTACACCAGAGCAAATTCAAAAGCTTCGTCATGTAACGGATACGATTTTGATTGCTTATGATGGTGATAGAGCAGGTCTGGAAGCGACAAACCGTGCGATTGAAATGATTCAATCCACGAATGCTTTTACGATTGGTATTATTCCATTTGATAATGGGCTGGATCCGGATGAGTTTATCAAACAACGTGGACCCCAAGCGTTTATCGATTTAGTTGAACACGGGCAAGAAACCATCTATCAATTTAAAAAGAGATTCCTTTCTAAGAAATATCAACTGCAAGTTGAGAGTCAAAAGATTCAGTATATCGAAGAGATGATTATTGAACTAGCGAAACTCACAAATGATGTTGAAAAGAATCTAGCGATGAAGTCTCTTGCGGATGAATTTAATCTTGATTACACAACGATTCAAAATCAAGTGAAGCAAAAGCAAGTTCGAACTTCGCAGACTTTCCAAGCGCCGCCTGTACCAAGTATGGAACCACAAGCGCCAGTAATGAACAGACCGTTTATTAAGAATGAAGGCATTCAAAGGCATCTAATGTACCGCTTGATGCATCATAATGAAGCTTGGACATATCTGAATCGTATTAATCCAGAATTCTCTTTTCCAGACGCATTATATGAGCAATTATTTTTACATATTCAGGCGTTCAGAAATGAAGAAGAGGAATTTAATGTTCAAGAATTTATGTTGTTTTTAAACGATAAAGATTTAATGAATAGAAATCTGGTATCTGAAATCGAACTAGGTCAGTTTCCTCCAGAATGTACGGAACAAGAGATTCAAGATTTAGTATATGTACTTTCACAAAAGAATACTCTGAAAGAGCAGTTAGCACAAAAAAAGGAAGAGTTGAATCGAGCTGCTCTTGTGAACGATGATGAAGCCAGAAAGAAATTGATGGTCGAAATCATGGAGATTCAACGACAATTAAGGAAAAGATAGAATGGAGGAATGGTGAATGACAGTTCAAAAGAATGAAAAAGGTCAAACACTGAATGAAGCAACTTCAACGCTTCTTGCAGAACGAAAATTATTCGGTCAAATTTTATACGATGATTTATCTGCGCAAATCGCAATCCCATTTGAGTTGGATGCGGAAGGAATGGATAAATTAATTCAAAAGTTTGAGGATGCAGGGGTTAGTGTTGTAGATGCTAACGGTGAACCAACAAGCCAACAATTGTCAGCAGAAAGCCAACGTGAAGCTGAAACTGGCGTTGTGGAAGATGATACTGCCTTATCTTCAAATACGAAGATTAATGACTCCGTTCGTATGTATTTAAAAGAAATCGGACGAGTTCCACTTCTTAGTGCGGATGAAGAAGTTGCTTTAGCGCTTCGTATTCAAGAAGGAGATACAGAAGCTAAACAAGAGTTAGCAGAAGCCAATCTTCGTTTAGTAGTATCTATTGCGAAACGTTATGTAGGACGTGGAATGCAATTCTTGGACTTAATCCAAGAAGGAAACATGGGCTTAATGAAAGCCGTTGAGAAATTCGACCATACAAAAGGGTTTAAATTCTCAACTTATGCAACATGGTGGATTCGTCAAGCAATCACACGTGCCATTGCAGACCAAGCGCGTACAATTCGTATTCCAGTACATATGGTTGAAACAATCAACAAATTAGTACGTGTTCAAAGACAACTATTACAAGATTTAGGACGCGAACCTACACCGGAAGAAATCGGTGCAGAAATGGATTTACCAACTGAAAAAGTTCGTGAAATTCTTAAAATCGCTCAAGAACCAGTATCTCTTGAAACTCCAATTGGGGAAGAGGACGATTCACATTTAGGTGATTTCATCGAAGACGACAACGCAACAAGCCCAGCGGATCACACAGCATACGCATTGTTGAAAGAACAACTCGATGAAGTTCTTGAACAATTAACAGACCGAGAAGAAAACGTACTTCGCCTACGTTTTGGTCTTGATAAAAACGGTGAAATCCGTACGTTAGAACAAGTAGGGCAAGTATTTGGGGTTACTCGTGAACGTATTCGTCAAATTGAAGCGAAAGCATTACGTAAATTACGCCATCCAAGTCGTTCTAAACAATTAAAAGACTTCTTAGATTAAGAAATAAGTTAGAGAAGCAGTCCTTAGGGATTGCTTCTTTTTTTGTATGCAAAATTTGTGAAATCTCTATTATTTCATGAAAAAGGGTTTAAATCAAGTGAATAATTTGGTAAACTAACAAATGTGGTAATTGAGAATGATTATCAATTAGAAATGAGAGAACATGAAAAGAATTAGTTATTTAATTTTATTATTACTTATATTAAGCATTATTTCACTCTCTGTTGGAGCATCCAGTTTCTCTTGGATGGAATTTTTTAATGGAGGAGAGAGCGCAACACAACTGTTTTGGCAATCAAGGTTTCCTAGACTGTTGAGTATTTTGTTGTCAGCTTCCGCAATGAGTGTATCGGGTTTATTGATGCAGACGATTACGCAAAATGAGTTTGCTTCGCCAAGTACAATCGGTACGGTCGACGCTGCAAAATTAGGATTGATGATGAGTTTATTATTTTTCTCATCTCCTGGACTGTTAGAAAAGATGGCGACGTCATTTGTGTTTGCAATTGGATTCTCTGCGCTTTTTATTGCGTTGCAACATCATCTATCTCTTAAACAAAAATGGATGATTCCCTTAATTGGGTTGATTTTCGGGGGAGTTATTAGTGCGTGTACTCAGTTTCTTGCCTATCAATTTCAACTCGTACAAAGTTTATCCTCCTGGATGCAAGGATCATTTTCGATGATTCAAACCAATCAGTATGAATGGCTGTATTTATGCTTATTTGTTTTAGTACTTAGTATTATTTTTGCCCATTACTATACGGTAGTCAGCATGGGGGAAGATATTAGTCGAAATCTCGGCGTTCCGGTGAAACGGATGGAGTCTTTAACATTAGTGCTTATTGCGCTAACGACGAGTGTCACGATGATTACAGTTGGAAGCTTACCGTTTATTGGGGTGATTGTTCCAAATATCGTCCGCATGCGATTTGGGTCTCAGATGAAAGTATTAGTGCCACTGACGATGCTAGTCGGAGCGTGTCTTGTGTTAAGTTGTGACATTATCGCACGCATGGTTATTGCTCCTTATGAGATTTCCGTAAGCATCATCTTAAGTATTCTTGGGGCTGCACTCTTTATTTTCCAAGTGATTCGCCTGGAAAAGAAAGGAGGAGACCTATGAAAAAGAAAACAAGAATCTTTTTAGGCATCCTTTCCGTCATGGTCGTATTACTAGTAGCAGCGTATTTACTGATACCAACGAAAAATAGTTCAACCGTTTCAAATTTTATTTTGCAGCGACGATTCTTGAAATTGCTGGTCATGGTGATCGTATCTTGTGCAATTCCAATCTCTACGATTAGCTTTCAAACCGTTGTGCAAAATCGATTTTTAACGCCAGGTGTGTTAGGAATTGAGAGCCTATTTGTCTTTATTCAAAGTGGACTGTATTATTTTGAAAGTTTAGTAGGGGTAAAAGTAGAACAATCAGTGATAATTTATTCTGTCACGATTGCCATTCAAATCGGTTTACTACTGTTATTAATGAATGCGTCTAAAGGAATGATGCTATCGAACTTCAAAGTGCTATTGTTACTGACGATGGCGTTTTCGATGTTACTTCGAAATGCAAGCACATTTTTACAAGTGTTAATGGATCCAAACGAATTTGATAAATTGCAAAGTTCGCTTTATCCATCTTTTCAAAAGATGAATGCACAACCAATGATGATTGGTGTAGCAATTGGTCTTTTTGTTCTATTAATGATGGTGTTCTATAGAATACGACATCAGCTCGACGCTCTTCATTTAGGCGTTGACGGTGCAAAAATGTTGGGCATCAATACAAAACGACTCAGTAATGTTGTGATTGTCATTGTCATTATTATGTCAAGTTTATCAACGATTCTAGTAGGGCCACTTCAGTTTTTAGGCTTTATGATTGCGAACTTAACCTACCAGTTAACGAAAGAATATAAACATGGCGTTTTATGGCTGTTCTCAGCCGTTTTGGGGCTTGTAATAGTGCTCGCGGCACAGTTAATCGTTGAACGCATATTCCTTCTTACAATCCCGATTAGCGTGTTTATCGAAGGGATTGGTGGAGTATTGTATTTAATCTTATTAGTGAAAGGAGAGAAGCCTGGTGCAGCTTAAAGGTGTTACAAAAAAATATCGACATCCAGTTGTTGATCATGTGGATTTAGAAGTCTCAAAACATCGACTGACTTCCTTTATTGGTCCAAACGGTGCTGGGAAATCAACCCTTCTTGGAATGATGAGTCGGCTTCTTCCTAAAGATGAAGGATTTATATTTATCAACGGTCAAGAAGTTGAAGCGTGGAACTCAACAGAATTGGCAAAAGAACTCGCTGTTTTAAAACAAAAACAGCAAGTGCATGTCAGTATGACAGTTGAAGAATTTGTTCGTTTTGGTCGTTTTCCATATACAAAAGGGAAGATTACAAATTCAGATGAACAGATTGTTGAAGAGGCGTTAAAAAATACCAACCTTACCTCTTTTAGAACACAAGATATTGGAACTTTATCAGGTGGACAATATCAACGAGCGCTTATTGCGATGGTTTTAGCTCAGGATACGGAATGGATTTTACTCGATGAACCTTTAAACCATCTCGATATGAAACAAGCGTATGAAGTGATGAACCTACTTCGTTTCTTAGTTGAAGAAAAAGGAAAATCGATAGTAATTGTGATGCATGACTTAAATATGGCAAGCAATTTTTCGGATGAGATAGCTTGTTTTAAAAATGGAAACTGTATCATCCATGATACAGTCGATAAAGTAATGAAAGAGGAAACTCTTTCTGAATTATACGAAATTCCATTAGAAGTAATTGAGATTCATGGTAAAAAAATATGTATTATCAAGAACGGAGAATAAAAATGAAAAAATTATTAGCATTATTCAGTTTATTAGTTGTATTTATTCTTGCAGCATGCGGCCAAACCGCAAAAACAGAATCAGCAACAACACAAGCAGCAGCTACAGAAGAAAAGAGTGAAGTGACTCTTACAAACGGTAAAGAAGATGTGACAGTTAAGACAAATCCAAAGAAAATTGTTGTATTTGATTTAGGCGTAGCCGATACAATTCGCGAACTTGGTTTTGTCGATAATATTGTAGGGATGCCATTGAAGACTTTACCTACTTACTTAAAAGATTTACCATCAAGTATTCAACCAACTGGATCAATGGTGGAGCCTGATATCGAAGCAATCGCTGCGTTAGAGCCAGACCTTATTATTGTTTCAGGTCGTACAATTAAATTCCTAGATCAACTAAAAGAGATTGCTCCAACTGTTATTTTCTCAGTTGATCAAAAAGATTACTGGAACTCAGTTTCTAAAAACATCCGCTCGGTAGCATCACTATTTGGTAAAGAAGCTGAGGCTAAAGCTGAAGAAGAAATTAAAACATTAGAAGCTTCGATTAAAAAAGTGGCGGATATGAATGAAAAGTCAAATAACAAAGCATTAACTCTAATGCTCAACGAAGGAAAGATGTCAGCGTTTGGTGCTGATTCACGTTTTGCATTCCTTTATCAATCACTCAAATTCAAAGCGACTGATGCTAAAATTGAAGACAGTAAACACGGACAAGAAATGAGTTTCGAAGGAATTAAAGAAATTAACCCAGATACAATCATTTTGCTTAACAGAACTTTAGCAATTGGTGGAGATAATTCAAATGTAGATACAGTTTTAAACAATACATTATTCAAAGAAACGAACGCTGTGAAGAATAATCGTGTCATCCAATTAACTTCAGACTTATGGTATCTAAGTGGTGGAGGATTACAATCTACTAAATTAATGATTGAAGACGTTCAAAAAGTACTCCAATAATGAAACTAAACTTTAACAGCTATGTTTAGTCAAAAAGAAAAGAGGTGTACCGCAATGCGGTACACCTCTTTGTTATTTTATTCTAATGTGTCAGCTTCAGTAACGCCTAAGATTACTGGAAGAATCATTGGATGACGCTCGGTTTTCTTGAATAGGAACGGTCCTAAGACATCCGTAATTTTGTTACGTAATACGCGTTCGTTTAAGACTTCTTCAGAATCTGCCAAAAGTTCTTCAAGTTCATCACGAAGAATAGCTTGTGCTTCGTTTAGAAGTTGTCCAGATTCTTTCATGTAGATAAATCCACGCGAGAGCATATCTGGCCCTGCAACCAACTCACGGTTTTCGTAATCGACAGTAGCAACACAGATGACTAAACCATCTTGTGAAAGTGTCTTACGATCACGAAGAACGATGTTTCCGATATCGCCGATACCATTTCCGTCGACATATACATCACCTGCAAAGAAGTGACCAGCTCTACGTGCAGAGTCAGCAGTAACGGCAAGAACATCACCATTACTTAAGATAAATGAGTTTTCTTTTGGAATACCCACTTGAGTTGCAAGGTTTGCTTGAATCTTCTGCATACGATATTCACCGTGTACTGGAACGAAGTATTTAGGCTTCATTAAGCGAAGCATTAATTTTTGTTCTTCTTGAGAACCGTGTCCAGAAGTGTGAATATTGTTGACTTTACCATGAATAACTTCAGCACCAGCTTCTGAAAGAAGGTTGATAACGCGATTAACGCTTGAAGTATTTCCTGGAATTGGTGAACTAGAGAAGATAACTGTGTCACCAGGTTGAATTGAGATTTGGCGGTGAGTCCCATTTGCGATACGACTTAGTGCCGCCATTGGTTCCCCTTGAGAACCAGTACATAAAATAATGACTTTCTCAGAAGGGTATTGGTTAATTTCACGGCCATCGATAAAAGTATCATCTGGAGCCTTGATATATCCTAATTCACGAGCAGTGCGGAAGCTGGCTTCCATACTACGTCCAAATACAGCTAATTTACGACCAGTTGCTACAGCCACATCCGTTACTTGTTTTAGACGAGAAACGTTTGATGCAAATGTCGCAAAAATGATACGTCCATCCACGCGTTGGATAATTTCTTTAATCGATTTTCCAACGACTTGTTCTGATTGAGTAAATCCAGGAACTTCAGAGTTTGTACTGTCTCCTAAAAGAACAAGAACGCCTTCTGAACCAATTTGTGCCATACGGTGAAGGTTTGCAGGTTCTCCAACTGGAGTAAAGTCAAACTTATAGTCACCTGTAAACACGATATTTCCTGGAGGAGTTTTAATCACAATCCCGAATGCATCTGGAATAGAGTGGGTTGTGCGATAAAAACTCACTTGTGTTTTACGGAATTTAATGACGCTGTCTTCATCAATTTCGTGAAGAATCGCATCTCTTAAAAGACCATGTTCTTCTAATTTATTTCGGATTAAAGACATCGCAAGTTTTGTTGCATAAATAGGGATGTTCGCTTGTTTAATTAAGAAAGGAATCCCACCAATATGGTCTTCGTGTCCATGTGAAATAAATAAACCTTTTACTTTGTTAATATTTTGAACGATATAACTGTAATCGGGAATCACATAATCGATTCCTAGTAAATCATCCTCAGGGAATTTAATACCGGCATCCAAAATGATGAGCTCATCTTGGAATTGAACGCCATATGTGTTTTTACCGATTTCACCTAAACCGCCAAAAGCAAATACGCCCGTTTCGTTATTTTTAATATTTGGTTTCATATTACTTGAACACCGTTAATTTAAATTCAGGGTTTTGTTTTTCGTAAGCTAAGTGTTTTTCATCTAGCTCTTGGATAAACTCAACGTTGTATTCAGTGTTTTCATCTACAAGGCGGCGGGCTTCTACCTTGTCACTAGCTTCGATATATAAAGCTTCTGTGTTTTCACGACGTGGAGCTTCCGTTTTAGTTGGTTGGTAAGTAATTTTAAAAATCATGTATGTACTCCTTTAAATTTTTTTCATAATGTTTCTATCATATTTTATCATAGAATGCTTATTTTTTCATAATCTTAAAGGCCGAAGAGAGCCTCTTTTTGCAATTTTTCAAGCAAATCTTTTGGACTTGAGAGTGGTTTTGGAGTCAAAGTGGTATCTTCTTCACCAAATTTAAAATAAATCGTATTCCAATCTCTGTTATTTGCACCTTCAATATCATTTAAAAGGTCATCGCCAATCATCCAGAAGTCGTTTTTGCTCACCTCTGGAAAATGTCGTTCTACGTTCATAAATGCTTCAGCTTGTGGTTTAGGAACACCTGTCGTCTCAGAAATGAAGATTCTTGAAGCGTCGAACCACTTTGCTAATCCAAGAGATGTAATTTTCTTTGACTGATGACTTGTTGGACCATTTGTAAGAAGAACCAGAGTAGAGTGGTTTGATACTTTGTCAAAAAAGTGATACCAGTCTTTATCTAATTCGATATGATCCATTACATATTGATAGGTTTCCTTAAAACGAATAACTGATTCTTTTGAAGAGTCCAGTCCAAGAGCCGAAAGTGTGCCTTCAACTCGTGATAGGTGGTTTTCTTCTAATGTGATTTGTCCTTTTGTAAACAACTCAAAAGCAATCTCGCTATTTTCTTGGTAGACCTTGTACACATCGATATCCGTTGTAAATGTTGGATAGCATTTCTTTAAAGCGGTTAAAAAGACTTGCTGTTTTGAGTAGAGTGTATCATCTAAATCGAAGACTAAAATGGGTGTCTTATTCGCCAATGACAACCGCCCCTTTAGGGATATACATTGGTTGTGTTTTATTGATGTGGTCATAGAACATCACACCGTTTAAATGGTCGATTTCATGTTGAACAACGATGGCTTCGTAGTCTGTTAATGTACGTACGAATTCGTCTCCGTTCACATCTTGGTATTTGACAGTCACGCGTTCTGAACGAAGAACGATTCCAGGTACGTCACGTTCAACTGAAAGACAACCTTCGCCTTCTTTAAGGCAGGCTTTCTTCACTGATTCACGCATAATACGAGGATTAATCCATACTTCGTTTAAGATTGGTTCTTCATCTTCAAAACCTGGAACGAGAAGAGCAATCATTTGGATGGATTTGCCAAGTTGAGGTGCTGCAAGACCAACACCAGCGCGCAATTCATATTTTTCAGCGATTTCTGGATTTTGACTGTTATGTAAGAATTCTAGCATTTCTTTAGCTAGTTCTTGTTGTTCTTCAGTTAGTGGGAAAGTAAGCTTCTCGGCACGTTTTCTAAGTGCTGGATGTCCCTCTAACACGATATCTTTCATTGTAATCATGGTTAACTCCTTTATTGGTTCATAAATCTGTTTCTAAGTATACCATTTTTCGCCCTAGAAACCAATCAGGGCCTTTGTTTTTGTAATTTTTTCATAAGGAAAAAGAGAATACTATAAATGACCTTAAACTTCTGTTACAATAGAAAAGAAATACGTGTAAAGGAATGGATAAAATGCTTTTTTGGAAGAAAAAATCAAAACCACAAGAAACAACAGAATCTGTTTCAATTGATCGAGAAAATATCCCACAACATATCGCCGTGATTATGGATGGTAATGGTCGTTGGGCAAAGAAACGCAATCTTCCGAGAATTGCGGGACATAAAGAAGGCATGAGTACAGTAAAACGTATCGCAATTGCTGCCGATGAATTAGGGGTAAAAGCGATGACCTTATATGCGTTTAGTACTGAAAACTGGAAACGTCCGACAGAAGAGGTAAGCTTCTTAATGAAATTACCTGGAGATTTCTTTGGTACGTTTATGCCGGAACTTCAAGAAAGAAATATGAAAATCCAACTGATCGGATTTATTGATGAATTACCTGAATCAACAAAACAAGTCGTCTTAAAAGCCGTTGAAGATACAAAAGACAACACAGGAATGGTGTTAACATTTGCCTTAAACTACGGCTCACGTGCTGAAATTATCGAAGCGACGAAAGCTCTAGCAAACGAAGTAAAATCTGGAGAAATCTCAGTGGAAGATATTAACGATGAAGCTTTTGCGAGTAAGTTACAAACAAGTTTCCTAGGAGAATTACAAGATCCAGATTTAATGATTCGTACAAGTGGAGAAGTACGCTTAAGTAATTTCTTATTATGGCAATTAGCATATAGTGAATATTACTTTACAGATATTTTCTGGCCAGACTTTTCAGAAGAAGATTTACATAAAGCGATTCTGACGTATCAAGGAAGACATCGTCGTTATGGAGGTCTTGCATAGATGAAACAACGTGTCATTACCGCACTTATTGCTTTAGGTATCTTCTTGCCAATTCTTTTTGTAGGCGACATTTGGCTTAGAACACTTTTAGCAATGTTGGCAATTGTAGCAATTTATGAATTCTTCCAAATGAAGAAAATGAATATTTTTTCTATTGAGGGAGCACTCACATTATTTGCGACTTTATCATTTTTATTTTCGCAGAAACCATTAGTAGCCCTGCCACGAGGAATTGACTATTTCTTCTTTTATTTCTTGATGGTGATGTTACTGATGACATTAACGGTATATAAGAGCGACCGCTTTTCGTTTGAAGATGCAGCGTTTTGTTCGCTGATTTCTTTATACGTCGGTGGTGGATTCTCTGGAATTCTATTTGTTAGAAGTATTAGTTTTGGAATGGCGATTTTTGTCTTTATTGTTATTTGGGGAACGGACTCATTTGCCTATTTAGCAGGACGTCAGTTTGGAAAACACAAGTTAGCGCCAGATATTAGCCCAAATAAAACAATTGAAGGGTCTATTGGTGGCGTACTTGGCTCTGTATTATTAGGATTACTCGTTGTTCCATTTTATAACCCAGTTCAATTTTCAGTATTTGAATTTGTGCTCTTAATGGTTTGTTTATCTATTTTTGGACAATTAGGTGATTTAGTAGAGTCTGCTTATAAGCGACAATTTAACGTGAAAGATTCTGGAAACTTATTCCCAGGGCATGGGGGAGTATTGGATCGCTTTGATTCAACATTCTTTGCTATGTTAATGTTCCAGATTGTATTTAAATTCTTTGGGGATATTTAAAAGAGGTGAAATAATTGCAAGGATTAATTGCATTTTTATTTGTATTTAGCATCATCGTGATTATTCATGAGTTTGGTCATTATTATTTTGCAAAAAAAGCGGGTATTTTAGTTCGTGAATTTGCGATTGGGATGGGACCAAAAATCTTCCAAGTTCGTAAAGGCGAAACAGTATATACACTTCGCTTATTACCAATTGGTGGATATGTTCGTATGGCTGGTCATGATGAAGATGAACAAGAAATCAAACCAGGGATGATGATTACCATCGTCCTAGATAATGATAATGTTGTTCAAAAATTAAATTTTGACGATAAATTAATTATCGAGAATTCTGTAACTTTCCAAATCGAAGATGCAGACTTACATAAGGATATGACATTAACTGGATACTTCATTAATTCAGAAGAAAAAGTGACGCTAACAGTTTCGAAGACTGCAACAATTGTTGAATCTGATGGAACAGAAGTAGTCGTTGCTCCTGTGGAACGTCAATTTAATTCAGCAACTTTATGGAATCGAATTAAAACGAACGCTGCTGGACCGATGAATAACTTTATTTTATCGATTTTAGTATTTATTATTGTTGGATTTATGCAAGGTGGAGTTCCATCGAATGATGCGATTATCGGACAAGTAACTGATGATTCTGCAGCACAAGTGGCTGGTCTAAAAGAAGGCGATAAAGTTCTTTCAATCGACGGCGTTGAGATTCATTCATGGGATGAAATGACAAAAATTGTTCGTTCAAGTGCGGATAAAGCTCTAGCAGTTTCAATTGAACGTGACGGGAAAACTCAGGAAGTTCAAGTGACGCCTAAAGCTGTTGAAGCATCGGATGGTTCAAAAGTAGGTCAATTTGGTGTGACAAGAATTCTTAAAAATGATATTCTTTCCATTCTTGCTTATGGATTTACGCAAACTGTTTCAGTAGTCGTATTAGTGCTCTCGGCATTAGGATCGCTCTTTACACGTGGGTTTAATTTAAATCAACTAGGTGGACCGGTTGCGATTTACTCTATGACATCGCAAGTTGCTAAAAATGGCTTCCTCGACTTACTAGCGTTTATGGGGATGATTAGTGCCAACCTTGGTGTCATGAACTTGTTACCAATTCCAGCGCTAGATGGTGGAAAACTCGTTCTGAATGTCATAGAAGGTATTCGTAAGAAACCACTCGATCCAGAAAAAGAAGGTTATTTAACAATTGCAGGGGCAATTTTCTTGTTTGCGTTAATGCTTCTTGTGACATGGAACGATATTATGAAATTATTTAATTAGACAAGAGAGTGTCTCTACGATGGTGGAGCACTCTTCTTATGTAATAAAAAAGGAGGAAACCATGAGTCAATCACAAAAGGATTTAATGAAAAAAGTGATCGAGCAATTTAATCTTGCTGACACAAGTATTTTTTCTCCGGAATTTGATGAAGCAAAATTAGTTCGAATCGACATTTCGAAATTGGATAAAACGTGGACGTTCCATATTCATAATCCAGTAATCTTTATGTATGAGAAATTCAGACTATTCACTGATGCGTTGAACGATACTTACCGTCAATTCGGCGGGAAAGCGGTGATTACAACAGATGATGGAGCTGAAGTGACAGAGGAACTCGTTCAGTCTTATTGGGAATATGTGCTAGAAACATTAAAGGATGAATCTGCAGTTTCTCATCAAATTTTAGCGGATCAAACTCCAAAGTATGAGAAAAATCAACTAAAACTTCATTGTCCAAATGAATTAACAAAGACGCACTTAATGAATAATTGCGTTCCAAGAATCCAACAAGCCTATATGGAAGCTGGCTTCCCTAAGCTTGGCGTTCTAATTCACGTGGATGATGAGTTGCAAGACCGCATGGCAGAAGAGTTTGTTCAAAAAGAACAACAAATCGAACAAGAGTTTAACGAAGCTCAAAAAGCGGCACAACTTGCTGCTTCCCAAGCGCCTCAAAAAAAATCAGGTGCTCCAGCTTCTTCTAAACCAGAAGGCGTTATTTACGGTAAACCAATTAAATCGAATAGTGAAGTTCGTGCTATTGCTGATATTTTCGAAGAAGAACGCAATGTTGTAATCGAAGGGAAGATTTTTGATATCGAACTTCGACGCGGAAAAGCCAAAGGAAAGTTGTTCGGAAATATTAAATTAACGGACTATACTTCTTCCATCAGTGCCACTTTATTCCCATCAACTCCAGAAGACGAACAAGCGCTTGAAGGATTGAAAAAGGGAACATGGGTTAGAGCGTTCGGTACGATCGAAGTGAATAAGTTCTCTCAAGAATTGGGAATGATTATTCGTGATATGAACGCTGTAAATCGTGAAGGTAGAAAAGATAAGGCAGAGGGCGAAAAACGCGTTGAGTTGCATATGCACACGAATATGTCAGTGATGGATGCAACGAATGCTCCAAGCGACTTGATTAGTCAAGCGGCTAAATGGGGACATAAGGCGATTGCGATTACAGACCATGCCAACTTACAAGCTTATCCAGAGGCACACGGGGCTGGTAAGAAAAACGGCATTAAGATTTTATACGGATTAGAAGGTAATATCGTAGATGATCACGTAAACGTTGCCTATAATCCACAGCATATTTTATTAGAAGATGCGACTTATGTGGTCTTCGACGTGGAAACAACTGGTCTTTCTGCGATTTATGACAGCATCATCGAGCTCGCTGCCGTTAAGATGAAAAACGGAGTAGTAGTTGATAAGTTTGAAGAATTTATCGACCCTGGTCATCCATTATCAGCAACAACCATTCAATTAACAGGGATTACTGATGAGATGGTAAAAGGCTCAAAATCAGTAGAACAAGTCTTAAAAGAGTTCCATGAATTTTCTAAAGACTGTATTCTTGTAGCGCATAATGCAAGTTTTGATATGGGCTTCTTAAACACAGGATACGAAAATGTGAGAATTCCAAAAACAAATCAACCAGTTATCGATACCTTAGAATTGTCTCGTATGTTGCATCCACAACTGAAGTCTCACCGTTTAAATACTTTAGCGAAACGGTATAATGTTGCACTTGAACAACACCACCGTGCCGTGTATGACTCTGAGACAACGGGTTATTTATGTCATATTTTCTTAAAAGAAGCAGCTACAGAGCATAATCTCTTATATCACGATGAATTAAATACCAATATTCATCCAGAGGAAGTCTTTAAAAACGGGCGTCCATTCCATGCGACGATTTTTGCAAAAGATCAAGCTGGACTAAAAGAATTGTTCAAGGTTGTATCTCAATCCAATATCGAGTATTACTACCGCGTCCCTCGTATTTTAAGAAGTATGCTTTCAAGCCGTCGTGATTCGTTCCTATTAGGTTCAGGATGTGCTGAAGGGGAAGTATTCGAAGCGATGATGCAAAAAGGGTACAACGAGGCAAAAGAAAAGGCTAAATTCTATGACTATATTGAAATTATGCCGAAAGCCATCTATCGACCTTTAATCAAGAAAGAATTAATTCGGAACGAGCATCATTTAGAAGAGATTATTCAAAACTTAGTCCGTCTGGGAGAAGAGTTAGGGAAACCAGTTGTAGCGACTGGGAATGTTCACTACTTAAATCCAGAAGACAAGATTTATCGCGAGATTCTTCTGACATCATTAAACAATGGGGTTCCTCAAGAATATCCGGATGCACACTTGAGAACGACTGATGAGATGTTAAAAGAATTCGCGTTTCTTGGTGAAGAAAAAGCTTATGAAGTTGTCGTGACGAACTCGAATTGGGTTAGCGAACAATTGGAAGAAATTACTCCAGTGAAAGATGATTTATTTACTCCTAAAATTGAAGGCGCCGCTGACGAGATAACTAAATTAAGTTACGATAAAGCACATGAATGGTATGGAAACCCTCTACCTAAAATTGTTGAGGATCGTATTAAAAAAGAGCTAAAGAGTATTATTGGAAATGGTTTTTCGGTAATTTATTTAATTGCTCAAAAACTTGTATTAAAGAGTAATCAGGACGGGTATTTGGTTGGATCACGTGGGTCTGTTGGTTCGTCTCTAGTTGCGACATTAACAGGAATTACCGAAGTGAATCCATTAGCGCCACACTATCGTTGTCCTCAATGTCAATTATCAGAATTCTTTGATGATGGATCAGTAGGCTCAGGTTTTGATTTACCTGAAAAAAATTGTCCAAGATGTAATACGAGGATGGTTAAAGACGGACACGACATTCCGTTTGAAACTTTCCTTGGATTCTACGGAGATAAAGTTCCCGATATCGATTTGAACTTTAGTGGGGAATATCAACCACAAGCGCATAACTATACAAAAGTATTGTTCGGGGAAGATTATGTATATCGTGCAGGAACCATCAGTACGGTTGCTGAAAAGACTGCTTTTGGTTATGTAAAAGGATATGAACGTGACTTGGGACTCGAACTTCGTCAAGCAGAAATTGAACGTCTAGCTAGTGGATGTACAGGGGTTAAACGTAGTACAGGTCAGCACCCGGGTGGGATTATTGTAATTCCTGACTATATGGATGTATACGACTTTACGCCAATTCAATACCCGGCAGATGATTTGAGTGCTGAGTGGAGAACAACCCACTTTGACTTCCATTCAATTCACGATAATGTATTAAAACTCGATATTCTTGGACACGATGATCCTACCGTGATTCGTATGTTACAAGATTTATCAGGAATGGATCCGAAATCGATTCCACCTGATGATCCAGAAGTGATGAAAATCTTTGGTGGTACTGAAGTGTTAGGAGTTACTCCTGAACAAATCGACTCCAATACGGGGACACTTGGTATTCCGGAATTTGGTACGAAATTCGTTCGTGGAATGTTAGAACAAACAAAACCTTCAACATTCACTGAATTACTTCAAATTTCTGGTTTGTCACACGGGACCGACGTATACCTTGGAAATGCTGAAGAATTAATTCGTCTTCACAATATTCCGCTTGCCGATGTTATCGGTTGTCGTGACGACATCATGGTGTATTTAATCCATAAAGGCGTTGAAGAAGGGATTGCCTTCAAAATCATGGAAGGAGTTCGTAAAGGGAAAGGAATTCCTGACGACTTCCAAGCGATTATGAGAGAAAACAATGTACCAGAATGGTATATTCAATCGTGCTTGAAGATTAAATATATGTTCCCGAAAGCCCATGCGGCAGCCTACGTTTTAATGGCGTTGCGTGTTGCTTGGTTTAAGGTTCATAAACCATTGTTATACTACTGTGCTTATTTCTCAGTGCGTGCGCAAGATTTCGATATCGTTGCTATGTCGCAAGGAAAAGAAATGATTAAGAAACGTATTAAAGAAATTCGCGAAAAGGGTATGGAAGCAAGTACGAAAGAACAAAACTTGCTAACCGTTCTAGAATTAGCCAACGAGATGGTGGAACGTGGTTTCCACTTCAAGATGGTGGATGTTGATAAATCTGAAGCAAGTAACTTTGTGATCGAGGGAGATTCACTAATTGCTCCATTTAGAGCGATTCAAGGGTTAGGCTTGAACGTTGCAAACAAAATCGTTGAAGCAAGACAAGAACAACCATTCCTATCGAAGAAAGATTTGGCGACACGTGGTAAAGTATCGAAGACGCTTATTGACTATATGACAGAAAATAAAGTCTTAGACCACTTACCAGATGAAAACCAATTATCGTTATTCGATGATTTGTTCTAATATCACAATAGTTGGTATTTTAACAAAGTATATGGTATACTTATGAAGTAGAATAGTAGTTGAGAGGAGAGTGAGCGGAAACGCTCACTCTTTTTATCGACATGGACTCAAGTAGCAAGGAGGTTGAGGCTATGAGTAAAGTAACTGAGACGGTAACAGGGCTTACTAAAGAAGTAATTGAAAAAGAAGGCTTTGAGTTATTCGACTTAGAATTTGTAAAAGAAGGAAAGAATTGGTTTCTACGTTTTTACTTAGATAAACCGGGCGGTATCGATCTTGATGACTGTGCGTTTATGAGTGAAAAATTTAGTGAAATTCTTGATGCACAAGACCCAGATCCAATTCCACAAGCTTACTTCTTAGAAGTTTCTTCACCAGGTGCAGAGCGCCCGTTAAGAAACGAGGAAGAATTAAAAG
>JUUF01000312.1 GCA_001058355.1 Carnobacterium maltaromaticum | reverse complement strand
GATGTTAAGCTTAACATCATCGCATTTAACACAAAGCTAAAGCATCCAAACGTTACAATTGTGACTGGTAATGTTAAAAGGAATAAAATCGGTTTAACAAATAGGTTTAGTACCGCGAGAACGATACTTGCAACAAGCGCTGCTACCCAGTTCGTAACGTAAAATTGTGGTACAAACCACGCAATCACCAAGAACCCTAATGTGTTAATGGCAATCTTTTTAGTAATTGACACTAAAAATCACTCCAATCGTCGTCATCATCTTCCTCTACGCGGCGCGCCGTTTTACGCGGGCGAGAGCTTCCAGAAGTGTAATAGTAAGTATTTCTGCGTCTATTGTCACGATAATACCCAGTGCTTTCTTCTGGAATAATGATAGCAAGTAAGATGTAAAGGATGATAGGGAAACCTGAGAAACTACAAATAATAAACAGCACACGTACAATTGTTGGATCTACATCGAAGTATTCTGCAATACCGCCCATAACCCCACAAACAACTCTGTTCTTTCTTGAGCGTCTTAATTTTTTCATTTTGTTTATCCTTCTTTCTTGCTACTTGTATCTGATTGTAGCTGATTTACTTGAATATTTCCAGTTGTGGTTTCTGCGACTACTCGTGGCATTGAGTCTTTATGCTTGCGAATCAATGCACTTCTTTCGGCTAAATCCTTCGTTTGTCGAATCACTTCGAAGACTGTTTCATCAAAGCGAATCGAACCAAGAGATGTTTCAATTTCGGCTTCAAGACCAACTTCTTCAGCAACTTCAATTTTAATATTTCCGTTCACTGTTTCAACGTCTACTTTTTTCGTTTCAGGATGTGCCACTGCTACTTTAATATTTCCTGTCACGGCTTCTAGTTTTGTACCAAGGAATTTTCCATTAAGATGAATATTCCCGTTTACTGTTTCAGACACGATATCTTTGAATTCGAGTTGTTCGTATTTAAGGTTGCCGTTTACTGTTTCGGCTTCAAGAAGAACCCCTTTGACATCCTTCAAGCGAATATCTCCATTATCCACTTCGAAGTAATAATCTTTTCCTTCTAATTCTTTCAAATGAATAGTTGTATTCAACCCTTTGATGGCAACATAATCATACACTTTTTGTGGAAGTGAAATCGTCCAGTCGCAATAGACGCGCTTGCTGACACTCTTGATGACAATCTTATCGTCATCCACGCCAACTTTCACACGATCACGAACAAATCCTTCTGCATCGAAGAACTCTTCGTCTTGCGCAGCTACGCGGCAATTTCCTTCAATCGTCATCGTGTTGCCAGGAACAGTCTTCACACGAACAATTCCGTTGGCCACTTTGAAATCAAGAATGCTCGCATCATCGATCACTTGATGGAAATGATACGGTACTTTTTTGCCGTTTTTGGCTTCTAAATAAGGCAGGTTCGCTTCTGTATTTTGAATAACTGATCCCACCGCTGTCACAATTGAGTCTGCGAATTTTGCAGCCCATGAAGAGATATTTCCCGCTGTTCTACGAGTTTTATCTTCCCAGTCAGTGTCTTGCACTTTCTTCTTCGCTTTCTTAAAGCTTTCTTCCCATTCTTGTTTCTTTTCCGCTTTTACTTTTGCATCGGCTTGTTTCTTTTCTTGTAACAAACTCTTATATTGGTTATTTAATTGCTCTGCTTCTTCTTGCAGGCGAACAAGTTCCATTTCTTCATCCACAGTTAACGAATCCAATTGCTCAGCCGTTCTGATTTCATCGATGCGGCGATCAATTTCCTTCGCGCGCTTCAACACCACTTGGATAGCGTCATCTGTTTGGTCGCTTTTTGCAGAGAATTTAGTAAATGCACTTGCCACACCTTCCATGACAGAGTCTAATTGGCTAGAAGTGGGTTGTTCTTTCGCACTTGCCTTCTCACCCATTTTTTCGAGTAAGACTACTGCTTCCTCTGCTGAAATAATTCCTTTGTCTACTAATTCTAAAATTCTATCTTTTTGATTCATTTTCGTTTCCCCCTTAAATCGGTTCGTTCTTGATTACATTCTTAGTGTACAAAACTTCACTGATGAAATCATAGGACCTAAGGTGGATTTTTCGTCCAACCTTCTCTAAACCTAAAGTTGTATATCGAGTGTTTTATCTTTCCTTCCCCTACAAATGGATAATGACGCTGTAAGTTTCCATAGGAATTCGAAGGAAACTTTCAACTATAGTGTCCCTTCTTGCGCCATTCCCAATTTGTTGTTACACTTTGGATACAGTAATTGTAGGAGTTGGAAGGAAATGACAAAAAAGGAAGTCCCATTGAAATCGCATGAGCGACTCGATCGACTCGAAAAAGAAAATATCGATATCATTCAAAGTCGTGAGGTCTTCTCATTTTCGCTGGATGCTGTCCTTTTAGCAGACTTTGCAAATATCGCAAAAAGCAGAAAGGCCACCATTGTTGATCTGTGCTCTGGTAACGGTGCGGTGGCATTTTTACTCAGCCATAAAACCAAAAATCACATTACCGCTGTTGAAATTCAAGAACAACTATGGGATATGGCGATGCGTACGAACCAACTCAACGATTTAGAAGACCGCATCACGTTTATCAATCAGGATATCCGTCAGTTAAAAGGCATCATCCCGAAAGATTCGGTTGACTTTATTACCTGCAATCCGCCTTATTTCAAGGTCAATGAAACCAACCAAACCAATTTGAAGGAAGCCTACACGATTGCTCGCCATGAAGTGCATTTGCCGCTGGAAGACTTGCTTCGGACAATTTCTGGCCTTTTGAAGATGAAAGGAAAAGCCTATCTCGTTCATAGGCCCGACCGCCTCACGGATATATTAACCGAGGCAAGGGCTCACCGCCTCGAAGCGAAACGCGTGCAATTCGTCTATCCAAAAGAAGGCAAAGAAAGCAATATTGTCCTTATTGAATTAATGAAGGACGGACTTCCTGGAGGCCTCAAGGTATTGCCTCCAATCACGGTTTTCGATGAGCATCAAGAATATACGCAGAAGATTAGAAGCATCCTCTGGGGGGACAACGCATGAGCCAGTTCTTTATGTACGTCCTGCTCTGCAAGGATCAGACCTTTTATACCGGTTATACCGTCGATTTGGAAAAACGAATCGCGACACATAATGCCGGAAAAGGGGCTAAATATACAAGGGTGAGAACACCTGTTACTCTGCTCTACGCGAAGGAATTTGCTACCAAGCAAGATGCCATGAAGGCAGAAGCGGCATTTAAGAAATTCTCTCGCCCAAAAAAGGAAACATTTCTACAGACGATTGGCGCAACTGTCGACCGTCCTGTCATTATTTATTTAGAAGGAGAACCCCCTCATGAGACAACAGAGTTATCGAACTGAAGGCACAGGGAAACTATTCCTTGTCCCTACTCCGATTGGCAACTTAGAAGATATGACTTTCCGTGCGGTCAATACGCTTCGTGACGTAGATTTAATTCTTGCCGAAGATACGCGCCATACGCAAAAGTTACTCAACCATTTTGAAATCGAGACTCCGCAAAAGAGTTTCCACGAACATAATACACAGGAGAGAATCCCACAAGTCATCGAGTGGCTGCAAGAAGGAAAAACCATCGCACAAGTGAGCGACGCTGGCACGCCTTCGATTAGCGACCCAGGATTTGAACTTGTACAAGCTTGCGTCGGAGTCGGTATCCCAGTCATTCCTCTTCCAGGGGCGAATGCGGGAATTACGGCTCTTATCGCAAGCGGCCTTGTCCCTCAACCGTTCTATTTCTATGGTTTCTTACCACGAAAGAAAAAAGAAAAAATCGAAGCCCTCGAGCAATTACGTACACATAGCGAGACCGTGATTTTATACGAATCACCTTTCCGCCTAAAGGACACATGCTCGGCGATTCAAACTGTCTACGGCGAGCAACAATCTGTTGTGTTATGCCGTGAGTTGACGAAAACTTACGAAGAGTTTATTCGCGGAACAGCCGCAGAACTCGGTGCCCTTGTAAACGAGGAAGAATTAAAAG
>JUUF01000033.1 GCA_001058355.1 Carnobacterium maltaromaticum | reverse complement strand
ACGGAAAGAAGTGCCCCTACAAAGAGTAAACTTCCCATAAATCCGTAGATGTCTTTGGCCGCATCCTCTCTACTTCCAACTGTAATGAATTCCTCATTACTTCCTTCAAGCGCGTTGGCGTAGGCCTCAAACTCTTCTGTTTTTGCTTCAGTATCCGTCGATGTATTCCACAATGCGTAATAGAATCCACGACCAAGTTTACCGTCAATCATCTTTGAAGGATCCTTTACAACGGCTACATAAACATTATCCGCAACATATGGCAATTGTGGCAATTTTTCTTTAAAGCCTGTGCTGTCCATCATCTCTTTGACTTGAAGTGTCAATTGCCCGTTCACGCGGATAGCCGAAACATTTTTATCGTCACCTTTGACCAGTCCTAGAACGGCTTCATTGTCACTTGGCTTGTAATTCGTCCCAAAGATGCGATTGTAATCTTCCGCAGAAAGAAAAGTAATGAACGCAGCTGGGCTATCTCCTGGGTAGACTCCCTCGATATCTACCCCGCCCTCCATACTTTTTGCGGCACGAAGCACGCTGAGGTAATTCATTTCATTGGTTACAGTGCCCTTCGATTGCGCCTTGATCTTACTAATTTGTTCTGAAAGTTGCGGAATCGTAGAGGTGTCTTCGACAAATGCCGTTGCCGAATAATCTGTTGGATAGCTTTTCTTCAATAAATCGGCTGTTCCTGTTTGCAAGGCGACCGTTGTGGCCAATGTGACAAGCACCATCGTTGATAAAATACAAATACTTGCAAGCCCCGCCGCATTTTTACGCATACGGAA
>JUUF01000311.1 GCA_001058355.1 Carnobacterium maltaromaticum | reverse complement strand
AAACGAGGAAGAATTAAAAGCAGCGATTGGTTCATATGTACACTTATCGTTTTATCAAAACGTTGAAGGTGAGAAATTCCTTGAAGGAACTCTTCTTTCAGTCGATGAAGAAACGGTAACATTAAACGTACAAATCAAAACAAGAAAAAAAGAATTTACAATTGATCGTAAGAATATTGCGAAAGCACGTCTTGCAATCAAATTCTAAGGAGTAAAGGAGTAAACACATGAGTAAAGAAATGCTACGAGCATTAACTGTTCTCGAAGAAGAAAAAGGAATCTCTAAAGATGTCGTGATTACAGCTTTAGAAGCAGCGTTAGTGTCTGCATATAAGAAAAACTACGGACAAGCTCAAAACGTTGAAGTGGAGTTTGACCAAAAGAAAGGCAATATGCATGTATATGCAGTTAAAGAAGTTGTTGAATATGTATTCGATTCAACTCTTGAAGTTAGCCTAGAAGAAGCACATGCGAAAAACAAAGCATATGAAGTTGGCGATAAAATTCGTTTTGAAGTAACACCTAAAGACTTCGGACGTATTGCTGCTCAAACAGCTAAACAAGTGATTATGCAACGTCTTCGCGATGCTGAACGTACAAACATCTACAATGAATTCATCCAATACGAAAATGAAATCATGACAGGTGTTGTTGATCGTCAAGATTTCCGTTACGTGTACGTAAACCTTGGTCGTATCGTTGCTGGTATGGCCAAACAAGACCAAATCCCAACAGAAGAGTACTTACCTGATCAACGTATCAAAGTTTTAGTTTCTAAAGTAGATAACACTACTAAAGGACCTCAAATTTTCGTAAGCCGTACTCATCCAGATTTATTAAAACGTTTATTTGAACAAGAAGTTCCTGAAATTTACGACGGCGTTGTAGAGATCGTTTCTATCGCTCGTGAAGCAGGAGACCGTGCTAAAGTAGCTGTTCGTTCAAATGACGCTAACTTAGATCCAGTTGGAACATGCGTAGGACCTCGCGGACAACGTGTTCATAACATCGTTGAAGAATTAAACGGTGAAAACATGGATATCGTGGAATGGAATGAAGATCCAGCAATTTACATCAAAAACGCATTAAACCCAGCTCAAGTGCTTAAAGTTGAATTTAATGATGATAGCAATGGTTGTATCGTTGTTGTACCAGATCACCAATTATCTCTTGCAATTGGTAAACGTGGTCAAAACGCACGTCTAGCTGCGAAATTAACAGGATACCGTATTGATATTAAATCTGAAACTGCTTATGAAGAGTATTTAGAAAACTTAGCAAATCCAGTTGTTGAAGAAACAGAAGAAACTTCTTCTGAAGAAGAATAAAATACAGGAGGTGCACGATGAAAAAGAAAAAGATTCCGATGCGCCGTTGTATCGCTTCTGGTGAAATGATGCCGAAGAAAGAGTTGGTCCGTATTGTTCGTAACGCTGAAGGTGTTGCACAAATCGACCCAACTGGTAAAGTAAACGGCCGTGGCGCTTATATTACTCTTGAACCTACATTAGTTGAGAAAGCTTGGAAAAACCGTCTATTTGAAAAACAATTAGAAATTGAAATTCCAGATGCATTTTACGAAGAACTTCTCGCTTATGTAGAACATCAAAAAGCAAGAAAAGAGTTGTTTAGTGATGGAAGAGCTCGTTAAACAAAGAGCTTTGAATTTACTTGGAATGGCAACAGCTGCTCGTAAACTTATTAGTGGCGAGGAGCAAGTCATCCAAAGTATTCAAAGACATAAAGGAAATTTAGTGATTTGTACCAAAGATTGTAGTGCAAACACGGTTAAAAAAATCAAAAACAAATGTGAATATTATGAAATTCCTTTTGTTCAGCAATTTGAAACGGATGAATTGTCTTTAGCGATTGGCAAAAGACGTTCTATCGTTTTAGTTGATGATCGAGGGTTTACAAAGAGTCTACTGAAGATGAAGGGATTTAACGATATGAACGAATAGGAAGGTGAGACTATGTCGAAAACTCGCGTATACGAATTAGCGAAAGAATTAAACGTGGCTAGTAAAGAAATTATTGAAAAAGCAAAAGAACTAGGTATTTCATATAATAGCCATATGTCTACTATGGAAGAAGCTGAAATCTCAAAAATTAAAGGAGCTTGGAATTCTAAGCCAGCTGCTAAACCAGCACCAAAAGCTGAGAAGAAAGAAGCAAAACCTGCTCCAAAACAAGAAGTGAAAAAAGCTGAACCTAAAAAAGAAGTAGAAAAAGGTCACGCTCCTAAGAAAGAATTTACAAAGAGAGAAGACCAAAGTCCAAAACAAGGACAACACAAACAAAATCAAGAACGTAACCATTCTCAAAATCAAAGACGTCATGAACAAAACGATAAGAGAAATCAAGAACGTCCAAACCAAAAGCAACAAAATGCGAATGGTAACCGTCCTTCATTTAAGAAAGAACCAGCACGCAATGAAGCTCGTTCAAACCAACAAGGACAAGTAGAACGTCCACGTAACAATCAAAAACAAAACAATAACAACGATCGTTTCGAATCACCGAGAAACAATCGCAATAACGATAGAAGAAACCAACAACGTTATAACGATTTTAACAATGATGGTTTTGGTAAGAAGAACCGTAATCAAAAAGGTAAAAAAGGAAACCGTCGTGAAGAACAAAAAGCGAAACCAGCTGTTCCAGCACGTAAATTCCACGAATTACCAGAAGTATTAGTGTATACAGATGGTATGACAGTTGCTGAATTAGCGAAGAAAATTAAACGTGAACCAGCAGAAATTATCAAAAAATTATTCCTATTAGGAGTAATGGCGACATTAAACCAAGGTCTATCTAAAGACGCGATTGAATTATTAGCAGCAGACTACGGTATGGATGCAGAAGAAAAAATCGAAAAAGATATTTCTGATTTAGATGTATACTTTGAAGAAGCAGCTGCTGAAAGCGAAGAAAGCACAGTACGTCCTCCAGTTGTAACAATCATGGGACACGTTGACCACGGTAAAAC
>JUUF01000310.1 GCA_001058355.1 Carnobacterium maltaromaticum | reverse complement strand
TATAAAATCCGCAAGCTTCTCCGAAATCAACGTAAAGAAATCATATGTCTGCTCCCTACCGCCAACGATGGGGTTTCGTGCTTCTCTATAGGATGTTTCTTTTTCAAGTGAATCTGCTTTGTTTTCTAAAATCAATACGTGCCGAGGGATGGCAAAAGAGACACTAAAAAAGATAGTCTCTCCAGAAGGAAAAACTATCTAAGATGTTCGCTTGCGCTTACCGGTTGTCGGCTTCTTTATTTTTCTTAGCCTCCTCTGCTAGATACATTATTGGGAGGAGGATAAAGATGAAATTGCTTGTGACTGCAGTGATCAACGCTACGCCTGTAAACATGTTTAGAATCAGATGAAGGACAAGGGCTAATGCATTGATGACGAGCGCCACAATCATTAGGTCTTTTGTAAGTTGGTTTGTGTCTTGTTTTTTGATGTTGATTTTCATTTGAATCGCTCCTTAACTGTTTTCCTTGTCTTTATTAAATCATTTTAAGAAGTCGCGCAACAGACACTTTTGTCATTCATTTACATTACTAAAGTAACGGTTCGCTTGATTTCGTAGGAACAGCGGATTCTATAATAGCAGTA
>JUUF01000309.1 GCA_001058355.1 Carnobacterium maltaromaticum | reverse complement strand
TTTACGGGGGTCAGTGCCAATGAGCCGTCAGCTTTTTTCTTTTACAAATTTATTCGTCTACTTCTTGAAACTCACATTCAAAACGATATTCGAAGAACTTCTCGATGACTGCTTTTAGTTCATCCGTACTGAGTTTTTGAATAATCGCATCGAAATCAATCGCTTCTAGTTCTTCCTCAGTCAGCTTTTGATAAGGTGGTAAATCAGAATACTGTCTTAACTCATCATAAACAATGAAGTCCCCATCAATAAACGATTCGATGAGTCCACGTCTTTGAAGAAGGTAAAACAACTCTGGATAGCTATCAGCCGTGAAACTGTACACCGTCTTATCAGAATAAATACCACAGCAGTGTGTTTGATTGAGATTTAATTTTACTTTTGTCATCTTAGCTTAGCCTCCATTAGTCTATAAAAACCTATCTAAATAAGAAGCTACGGAACATTCACGGAACAAAACTTGCCGTAACCTCGATATAGCCACAAAAAGATAAGGAGAAGAGGAGATTTGAACTCCCGCGCCGCTTTCACGACCTATCGCATTTCGAGTGCGACCCCTTCAGCCTCTTGGGTACTTCTCCATGGTTCTAGTATAGTACGGAGATATTCTTCAATCAATCCTTTTTTATCAATAGAGTTAAATAACACTGCTCACTTTCATAAGATTTCATATTGTTGCAACCTTTTTTCAGGTCTATAATTAAGGTAAAAGACGTTTGTTAAAATTGGTTTTAAATTTAGGTATTTATTTTGGGGGAGAATTATGAATACAAAAGGAAATTTAACACTAGCTAGAGATATTTTGCTATATATATCCAATAATACAAATAATAAAAAATTCAAATATATTGGGAAGTCCGATTACTACAGAGCAAAAAGATTTAAAAAAGAAAACTCCGAAGAACAACCTCTTTTTAAGAAATATAAAAGAGGAACTATATTATTCGTAGATTTTGGTACTGGCGTTGGAAACGAATTTTCATTACCACATTTTGCTATTGTTTTGGATAAAAAAGATCATCCTAAAAAAGGGTTACTTACTGTAATACCGTTAAGTTCGAAAAATAAAAAACAATATATCAGTTTAGGAGATAATTTAATCGTCAATTTAGTAAATGAGGCAAATAAATATAGTGAAAAAGTCGTTTCAGTAGTTCAAAGAATTGCTGAAGTAGATATAATTCATCGACTTTCAGGGAAGAAAAAAGAAAGATATTTTCCTAATGACGATGAAACAAGACAAATATTGCAGGAATTCGTGAATAGACATAATCCAAAAATTCATAATTTAAATGGCTATATAGCTAAGAAATGGATTTCTGTGGAAAAACAATGGATAGATGAAATATCCGAATACTATAAAAAATTTAACAAAAATACTTATGCTGCAATAGATAATATTCAAACCATCAGTAAATTAAGAGTTATGCTCCCAAAAAATCCTGCTGATCCAATTGGAAAAGCAACATTATCAGAAGATAATATGGACTTAATTGATATAGCTGTCTTAAAAAACTATCCAATTCAAAAATTGACATTCATTCATAGTTTCATTATAATGAACATACATTAGAGGTGCGATTTATCGTAGGCTCTACAGATGATATTTTTCAGAGAGGTTTTACCGGCTCTGCATAGGACACCTAATTAGGTGTC
>JUUF01000005.1 GCA_001058355.1 Carnobacterium maltaromaticum | reverse complement strand
TCGAACCGGTACCCCATTATTGTAGTTATGATAAAATTCGCTATGATTGGAAGGAATCCATCATAAATAACACCCTATTTGAATCTAACCAAATAGGGTGTTTCTTCGTTTACTCAAATTCATGTTTAACGGTTTCTAGTGCTGCGGCGATAACTTGATGCATATCGTAATAACGATACTGTCCAAGTCGTCCTCCGAAAATCACTTGTGGAACCGACTGCGCTAATTTCTTATACTGCGCGTACAAGTCATTGTTGACTTTATTATTCACTGGATAATAAGGCTCGTCGCCCACTTTCCAATCGGCAGGATACTCACGCGTAATCACCGTTTTTGGCTGCGTGCCAAACTCGAAATGCTTATGCTCGATGATACGAGTGTATGGCGTTTCGCGGTCTGTATAGTTCACTACCGCATTTCCTTGATAGTTCTCCACATCCACGACTTCTGTTTCAAATCGGAGCGAACGGTATTCTAATGTACCTAATTCATAATCGAAGAACTCATCAATCATTCCCGTGAAGACGATTTTGGCACCACTACTTAAGTACTCGTCTTTTTTCGCGAAGAAATCGACATTCAACTCGACTTCGATATTTTCATGGTCCAGCATGGCTTCAATCATCTTCGTATAGCCGCCAATCGGAATCCCTTGGTACGTATCGTTGAAGTAGTTATTATCGTAAGTATAACGAACCGGCAAGCGGCGGATGATAAATGCTGGTAATTCTGTAGCCGAACGTCCCCATTGTTTCTCCGTGTAGCCCTTGATGAGCTTGTAGTAAATATCTTCCCCAACAAGAGAAATTGCCTGCTCTTCTAAGTTTTCAGGCTCTTTGTCGCCAAGAACCGCACGCTGCTCAGCGATTTTCGCTGCGGCTTCTTGTGGTGTTACCACACCCCATAATTTATTAAAAGTATTCATGTTAAATGGCAAGTTGTAGATTTCTCCGTTGAAGTTAGCAACGGGAGTATTCGTATAGCGATTAAATGTCGCAAACTGATGCACGTAATCCCAAATCTTCTTGTCGCTCGTGTGGAAAATATGCGCACCGTATTCGTGCACTTGAATGCCTTCTACTTCTCTTGTATAAATATTTCCTGCAATATGGTTTCTCTTCTCAATTACTTTTACTTTATGGCCGCGTGTCGCTGCTTCATGCGCAAAGGTTGCACCGAAAAGGCCAGCACCCACAACGATGTAATCAAATGGTTTCATGTGGTTCCCCCATTTCTTATTTTGTCTTGTTTATTATACCATGGACCCTTAAGGCGAACCAAATCGATGAGGCACACTTTGCGAAATTATCATATATGA
>JUUF01000308.1 GCA_001058355.1 Carnobacterium maltaromaticum | reverse complement strand
GGGATGCCTTGTAAACCTTGTTCTCCTTTCGGTCCTCTTTCTCCTGGAGTACCCTGTAGTCCAGGGTCTCCTTTGTCACCTTTTGGGCCAGGAGTTAACGAAATGTTTCTAAGTTCCGATTTGGTAGCAAATACGCTAGTGTCTAATTGTGGAGCAGCTTCAAGTGCTTGAAGACGTTTCAAAATTTCTGAATCGTCATATCTTGCACCTTCTACATGAATATTGCTTAATGCTTCTTGTAATTCAGCTTTTGTTACAATCTCAGTAATTGCAACGATTCGTTTGCTATCCTTCTCAATTACTGGCAATTCTTTATGTTTATCAATTTCAGATACACGAACACCAAATGAAAATTTGCAAACATCAGCAGATTGTACTACTTTTTCGATGTACACATATCCTGTTACTGTCTCATCAACAGTAATTAAACTAGTGTCAAACGGCACTTCAACTACATTTCCTGTTACATTTCCAATGACTTCCAAAAATCTGTTTGAACGTTGGAAATGGAATAACACAATTACTTTCTTTAAATCAGTCCTGTCCATTGTTAATTCAATTACTGCACTGTTAGTATCGTGAGAATAGAATTCGTCATAGATGCGATTCATGTTATTCCGAACCTTAGTAGTCAGACTGACATCCTTTTTGATTTTCTTCATAATTCCTCCAATGAAAAAGGCAGCCACGATTGTAGCTGCCTATTGATATTATTGATTGTTTGGACGGTCATAAGTCATTGCACGAGTGCTATCGCTTACTCCGCTTGTTGTTGGATCATTAACAACACCCACGATTACGAAAACTGCGAATAACGCGTTGATAAACACTAATAATTTATCAATTGTTTCTCCTAGTTCCAGGCGGATATTAAAAACAGCCAAGAACGTTTGAAGTAATAACGCTAAGGCTGGCACTAATGTAATCCAAAATGTTTTGTTTAAAATACGTACTTTCCAATTAATTATCATATTTCTCTACCTCTTTCTCAATTAATTTTTTGATTTTATTTTCTTGGTTACGTCTCATTTGGTTAATATACGGTTTCATTGCTTCTGGGAATGGTAGACCAAGAGCCTCCCAATTTTCCATTAACGAACCGATGTAACTAATAATGAAGAATAGACAGGCTGTAATTCCAATTTCTCTATGCCCTAGAGCGCGTGCATATAACGCAATAACCATCACTACAGCAACTACTAAGAAATGTCGTAGCAATCCATTAGTACTTGTCTTACTATCAAATTTCTTTAATTTAAAGGCTTTGATGTATCCTGACAATACGTCAAAAAATACTAACCAAAGCAAAATCTGAATATAAGGACTTTTAAACAAAGATTGAAGATGATCATTTAAAAATCCTAGTTCGATGTCGTGAGGCATTATAGTTCCATAACCTCAACGACTGTCTTATATTTTTTAATCTCATCACGTTTATTCGCGTTGTCTTGCTCTAAGCGTTGAATGTCTTCTGAAAGATTTTGAAT
>JUUF01000307.1 GCA_001058355.1 Carnobacterium maltaromaticum | reverse complement strand
TTTCCATTACTATAGAATCCAAAAGGCCCGGAAGCCTTTTTTTCGTGATATTGAACTTTGCCTCAACCGGAGCTCACATTTTCATTCTTTCATAAAAAGTACTGTTTTGTAGTCTGCTTTTGTGTTAGAGAGTGTTATGAAGATGTTACGCTGTTTAAACCAAGAAACTATTAGAATAAAAAAGAATGCTGATACCTCAACATTCTTTTGGTGTACTTATTGGTTTAATGGTAAATTTTGTCTGTTTAGCTACCACAAAGTTACCAATTTATTATACTCTCTGTTTCATTGAGTCAAAATGCACTTTGTCCATTTCTTTAATCAATAATAAAAGAAATTTACAATTGGTTAAGATTTCATCACTTTTAATGGGTCTGTGAGATAACACGTTAATGAATGTGAGAAAACTTCCCAATTTGGCCTTTCGATTATTAGACATTGTGCTTTTTGTTGCAGTTTCATACATTTTTATGATAGATTCCTGGTTACTTTTCTGAGGGAGCGTATTGGGTTTTTTGAAATTTAAAAATTCTTCAAATACTCTTCTCATGCTATTTGCAGCATGATACATATCACAGTCATTCAAACTATTTAAATTTTTTTGAGAAAGTTCGTATAGTTCTGAGAATAACTTTCTATATGGTGATACGTTTGTCTTGCATTCTCTAATTTCACTTTGAAAATTTTTGATTGGATTTTTATATATTTCCAATAATTTTACATCTGGATGGTCTTTGTATTGGTAAGTTATTTGACAAAAATCGTCCCATGAATGTGTTAAAATGAAAATTTGAGGTTCTTTTACACTCAGCATGTTTTTTATGATTTCTAAAACATAAAATTTATTTGCATCATCTAAGCTCGAAATTGGATCATCAACAACTATTAATTTGATGGCCTCATTTAATTGACGTTGCTCGTTATCAAGATATAATTCAAAATAGAAATATAACAATGATAATAAGTTTTTTTCGCCCTCACTAATATCATCTATAGTCAAATCAGATTCTTCTATTGAATGTTGCAAATAGTAATTCTCTTCACTTAAAACTAATTTTATTTGAATTCCTAAGTTTTCTAGAACATCATTTAAAAAGTTCATAAAATCAGTATACTCAGATTGTTTATCTTCTAATTCCTTTATGTTCTTGTCTATTTCTTTATTCTCCTCAATAACCTTTGATAATTTCTCTTCTAATTTATGGATTGCCTCTAAATCTTTGGTGATATTCTGCTCTTGTAAAACAAGAGCAATCTTTCCTTTTGCCAAGATTTCAATATTATTGATACTATCATCAATCTTTTTTATTGTCTCCCTAAGGGATTCAGTGATTTGTTCGCGAATTTGTTCTATATTTTCCTCAAAAGTAGTAATACAATGAGTAGTGTCAAATACATAATCCATATTTTCTATTTTACTATCAATATTAGATACAAGTTGTCTCACTTCCGCCACATAGTCACTACTATAAATTATATCCATTTCTTTAGGATCAACATTGATTTTGGACAAATTTTCAATAAATGCTTTTTCTTTTTCAATAACTGATAAATTGTTATTAATTATATTTTTGATTTCCGCTAGACGTTTAATATCTTTTTGTTTTTCATTTTCTTTATATTCCATGACCCTGTTTATTACATCTTTAAGATTGAAATAATTTTGACAAAATTTACATTGTTTATCTGTTTCTTCGTGAAGTTTAATACCATTTTCCAACCAGCTGAGTTCTTCTATTGAGGGTATAATGTCGTTAAGAATATAGGATTTTTTTAAGGTATTGTTTAAAAAATCTTTATCTTCTTGACTTAATTTGGTGATTCCTAAATTAGGGAAACGTGTTTTTTCTATACTTGCTTTTTGTTTTTCTAGCTTTTCATTATCAGCATCAAATGTTCTTATAAAATCATCTGACGAATCAATGCTATGGGCATTTTCCAAATCAGATTGATATAATTCAATAACTTTTTCAATAGATAAATCAGCTCTTTTTTTATTAATTTTAGCTTTTCCTTTACTATTGTCATGAATCTTGTCAATTTCTTTTCTAAGGTCTCGTTTTTTGTTATCTATTTCATTTCTTAAATCTTCGGTATTAACTTTTTGTTTTTCTAATTCTTGAATTTTTGTAGCAATTTCCGCATCATTTTCGCTAAAAGTAACTTTGACTCCTTTAATTAGTGAAGTATCATCCTTTAATAGTAAAGTTTTTTTTACGTAATCTCTATTAAATAATCTATATGAGTTATCTGTACCACCGCTTGATTTATAGGTATCCACAAGACCTAATGCTAAAGAACTTTTTCCCCTTCCATTATAGCCAAACAAAATATTTTTTTGCTTAAAGAAATTCGAAGGTGAATTGTAGTCTTTAAAAGACTTACAAGAGAAGTCTGAAATTTGTTCAATCATTTTAAATCATCCTCTAAATATTATTTATTATTGTTTAATTTGTAACTTTTGTTCTTTGTTCAATTGTATGATTTCACAATATATTGACAATTTTTTCTAGTCCATAATCACGTCCTCTCAATGATTCAAACTGTTTTTTTAGATTTTAACCCTTGAGGAAAATAAAACGGATTTTTTTCTGAAGTAGGTTCTATCACATTACAGTTTGACGCAGAGTGTAGCGATATAGTCATTGCCATAACGGGATAATCGATGTCTGTTATCGCAGGATTCATAAAAATCAATCATCGCAAGACCATTCTTCAGTTGCCCTCGAATCTGCGTTTCTAAGGTGTGGCTGAATTCATATCCGTATTCTGGATTGATGGTGATTTTGCCGGCCTCTTCAAGCTCTTTTGAATTAAAAGGGATGGAGAACTTTAACAGTAATTCCTCATCGGGTTTGTCCCATACAACGTCAGCGTCATACATGTATATCCAAGGATTCATAAACCCGACCATTAGTAGCCCGCCTTTTTTCAATACACGAGCGGCTTCTTTATACATGTTTTCTAAATCTTCTATATAGACATTCGAAACAGGATTAAAAATAATATCA
>JUUF01000306.1 GCA_001058355.1 Carnobacterium maltaromaticum | reverse complement strand
AACTCTTTCACGATTTCTTTTGCTTTAAAATAGCTTGTACAGAAATACCATAATGTTTTAAAGTTTTCTAGCGACAATGAACGAACGATTCCTTGAATCTTGATCGTTTTAAAATCATATCCCGCTTTAGGAACGATAGTACTTTCTAATCCACGTTCAGTCCCTACATAGAGAAACTCTGTTGAAGGGTCTTGTTCTTTCAAATAATTCATTAAGGAAAGAGCTGGATAAATATGACCACCCGTTCCTCCTCCTGAAACTAATACTCTCATCTTTTTTCTCCTATATATTACAGTTTTTCTACTCCTTCAATGAAACAATCACCGCGAACTTCAAAGTTGGCAAATTGATCCCAACTTGCACATGCTGGTGAAAGTAATACAATTTCTCCCTCACGACTAGCTGCATACGCTTTTGGCACTGCTTCTTCTAATGTTTCTACTACGGTTACTGGAATAGATAGTTTTTCAGCAGTAGCTTTTAACTTCTCTTTTGTTTCCCCGTAAACGACCATTTCACGGACATTTCCAAGAGAGGATTCTAATTCCTCAAAACCATTTCCACGATCAAGTCCGCCAGCAATTAATACAACAGATTGATTTGTAAAACTACGTAACGCTGTTTGTGTTGCAATGATATTTGTTGCTTTTGAATCATTGTAGAATTTACGACCTTCAATAGTCTTCACATATTGTGTACGGTGTTTTACTCCATGGAATGAACGAACCGCTTTTTCGATTCCTTCATTTGTTGCACCTTGTAATTTACTAATGGCAACCGCCGCCAACACGTTCTCCACATTTTGAACGCCCGGTACTTGAATCGCTTCAAGTGGCATAACTGCTTCTCCATTAAAGTAAATCGTAGTTTCATCAGCATAAGCTCCGTGTTCTAACACAGATTTGCGGCTGAATGGAACTAATGTTGCTTTTGTATGATCTTTAATAAACTCATATAACTCTGGGAAATCCGCATTATAAACGAGGAAATCCTCTTCTGTTTGATTTTTAGTAATTTGTAATTTTGCTTTTACATACTCTTCGCGAGACCCATGATAGTCTAAATGAGCGCTAAAGATATTCACGATACACGCTACTTTAGGTCGAAACTCTTCAATTCCCATTAATTGGAAACTTGATAATTCAGTGACATAGATATCCGAATCTTTTGAATCACCTGCAAGTAGGGATAAAGGAACACCAATATTCCCGCAAGCAAAAGTTCTGCTTTCAGGGAATGACTCTTTTAACATAAGGTTCGTTAATGTTGTCGTTGTTGTTTTCCCATTTGAACCAGTAATTCCAAGAACTGTTCCTTCCATGACACGTTGTGCAATTTCGATTTCCGTATAAACAGGCAAGCCCTTCTCGACTGCTTTCGCTACTAATGGATTTGTATAAGGAATCCCTGGATTTTTCACAACGAAATCAACGGGCTCATCGAGTAATTCTAGTGGATGTCCTCCTGAGACTACTTTAATCCCTTCAGCGACTAACCCTTGTGCGTCTACACTTTCCTCAAGTGGTGTTCTATCATTTACTGTTACATCCGCGTGTAACTGGTGTAAAAGTTTTGCTACACTCACTCCACTCTTTGCAAGTCCAATGACTAGTACTTTTTTATTTTCAAATGCATGTGTATTCCGCACAATGATTCCTCCAATTTTTCTTTTTTATTATGTATATGGAGAAAGGCTGGGCAAAAATGACCAGCTCTCCTAATAAAATATGTTAATTCTCTTAAAAGACAAATGCAACGATTAAACCTGCAATAAGTCCGATTGCACTAAATACAGAAACAATCTTCACTTCTTTCCATCCGCTCATTTCAAAGTGATGGTGAATTGGACTCATCTTGAAGATACGTTTACCTGTTAGTTTAAATGAACCCACTTGTAAAATAACGCTAAGTGTTTCCCCAACAAAGATGATCCCTACAAGTAATAATGTCCATTCTTTATGAAGCATAATCGAAATGATAGCAAGTCCTGCACCAAGAGCTAATGAACCAACGTCTCCCATGAAGACTTTGGCTGGTTTCCAGTTAAATACTAAGAACCCAAGGAGCCCACCAACTACGCAGAAACAGAACGTTGCGATTGAACGTTGACCTGATTCATAAGCGATAAATCCATAAATTCCATAAGCAATCGTATTTGTTGAAGCTGCTAAACCATCTAGTCCATCTGTTAAGTTTACAGCATTTGAAAATCCAGTAATCCAAATAATCGTGAATAATGCAAAGATGATAATACTGTTTACTTCGCCAAAGAATGGAATATAAATTAATGGTGCATTTCCACTAAGCAGATATAATCCCACAAAAATAGCAGATCCAATCAATTGTAATCCAAATTTTTCATGACTCTTTAGACCTTCGTTTTGTTTTTTAAACACTTTAATAAAATCGTCTAAGAAACCAATTGTTCCAAAGAAGGCGAAACCAATAACGCCACTTAATAAGACGAAATTGAAGTGTCCAAATACGGCTCCGACAATTAAACTAGAAATACTAATCATACAAAGGAACACAAGCCCACCCATTGTTGGAGTTCCACTTTTAGCTTTATGCCATGATGGACCTTCATCTAATGTAGTTTGACCTAATTGTTTCATCTTCATATATTGAATGAAATGTGGTTCGGCAATGACCGTCGCAAGGAACGCTAAGCCGACTGATAAAATGACTTCGATCATAATCTTCTCCTTCTTCTACTCGTGATTTTGAAAGCCTAATGCTTCTAAACTTGCAATAACTGTTTCTACTTCATTATATGGAATATACTCGTCACCGATTACTTGGTATGGTTCCACGCCTTTACCAGCAAATAGTAAAATATCCCCTTCTTGCGCGATTTCAAGCGCACGTTTTACTGCACTTTCTCGATTATCGATGCATTCATAAGCAGTTTGTTCATCTTTTCTTCCTGATAAAATCTCTGCATAAATCTTTTCAAGCGGTTCATGTCTTGGATTATCCGCTGTTAAAATCACATAATCGGATTTATCAAACGCAATTTCTCCAAGCTCAGGGCGCATACTTGAATCACGGTTACCACCGCTATGACCCATGATTGTAATCACTCGATTTAGTTTCACTTTTTCAAGTGTTTCAAGCACATTTTGTAATCCATCAGGTGTATGTGCAAAGTCGATAATCACTTGGAATGGTTGTCCTTGTTGAATCAACTGCATACGGCCACCCACACCAGGGAATCGTTCCATTCGGCTCACAGCACGTTCAAGTGAAATTCCATTCACGACCGCTACTGCAAAAGCAGCCAAAACATTATAGACATTAAAGAGTCCAATCATCGGAATTGTTACTGGAAGCTCTTGTCCATTCATTGTTACTGTAAATGAAGTCGTCGCTCCGTTTGTTTGAACGTCCGTTGCACGGATATCCGCTTTTTCGCTAAATCCATATGAAATCACTTCGAAAGGAGTTGAGTATGCGAATTGTTCATAGTGCTCTTCATCAATGTTAAGAATTGCAACACGAGGTTTTCCATTTTTAGAATGGTTTCCTAATTGTGAGAATAATAAGCTTTTAGCATGTGCATAGTTTTCCATTGTTTTATGCAAATCTAAATGCTCATGCGTCAAGTTTGTAAATACCGCTACATTATAGTCAATTCCCCACACACGACCTAATTGAAGGGCGTGAGAAGAAACTTCCATAATACATGTGTCGCCACCGATTTCTTTCACCTTTTGCAATGTTTCATGCACGGTTAAGATTTCTGGCGTTGTATTTCTTGTTTCGATACGTTCCTCACCAATTTTACGATACATCGTTCCAATCAGTGCGGTTGGTTTTCCTAATTCTTCTAATAAATAGTCCACCATATGCGTTACAGTCGTTTTCCCATTCGTTCCTGTAACTCCAATCATATTTAATGATTCAGATGGATACCCGTAAAAATGGTTCGCAAAGAGTGTCATCACACGTGTCACGTCTTTGACATAAATCACAGGTGAATCTCCCACTTGTTCTTTGATAGATTTCGAAGCCACGAACACACTTGCTCCTAGCTCTTTTGCTTTTCCTGCAAATTGATGCCCATCTACCGTTACACCTTCGATACAGAAAAACATAGTATTGGGCACAACTTTGCGCGAATCTTGTGCTAATTTTTCTACAGTGACGCCCTCAAGAGAACCTTCCACTTCTTTAATGACTAACAAGTCCGCTAGTTCTTTCGCAAACATGTTCTTCCTCCTTCTTTTACTCTGAGAGTCTAGAGTATTCTAAACTTCTCTTCATTAATGGATTGAAAATTTCTTTAATAATTTGGTTACCTGTTACAGCTACTCGCGGTTGTTTCACTGTGATATATAGGATATATTTCGGATCATCATACGGTGCAAATCCTACAACAGAGAAAATATAGTTGTTTCCGTTTGAGTAGTATTTACCTGTTTCCGGATTGATGAATTCAGCTGTCCCTGTTTTAGCTGCGACTGCTTCCCCATCAATATTAAAATCATAGTTCGTTCCGTTTTTCATACGTGTTGCTTGATATAAAAATTGAAGAGTTTTCTTAGCAGTCTCTGGAGAAATTACTTTTCCTAAAGCTGTTGTTGGGTTTGGTGTTTCTTTTCCAGTATCTGGATCTGTTAAATGGTCCACCAAACGTAACTTCTGCATTTGACCACCATTTGCAATGGCAGTGAAAGCTTGCATCATTTGATAAGGTGTGACCGTAATCCCTTGTCCAAAACCAGTTGATAATTGTTGTAAGTAAGAGTTGAATGGATTTGACCCTGAAATCTCATTCGCAAAACCTGAGTTTGTTGATTTTCCAAAACCAAACTCTTCTAAATATTGTTTCCACTTTTCGATACCAATTTTTTGGATGATATGAACGAAAGCGACGTTACTTGAATGGGCTAACCCTTCTAAGTATGTAATTGTTCCCCAACCCACTTTATTATAGTCTCGAACTAAATCGGTATAAATTTTTATACTACCCGATTTGAATTTTTCATTTGGATCAAAGACCCCTTCATTAATCGCTGCAGCGAGCGCCAACACTTTCATCGTTGAACCAGGTTCAAAAGCTTGATCCATCAATAAATTGTTCCATTGAACATCAATACCCTCTTTTGTTGTTGAGTTATACGTTGGGCGTTGTGTTGCCGCAACGATATTCCCTGTTTTAGGTTCAACAAGCATTGCAGTCATTTGAACTGGTTGGTATTTTTTATCTGCTTCACTGACAAGAGATTCTAAGTACGTTTGTAATCTCTTATCGATAGTTAACGTTAAATCCATCCCGTCTTTTGGTTGCTTCGTAACTTTTTCTGTATCGGTAATCACATAACCATTTCCATCTACAGAATATTCAACTTCACCAGCAGTCCCTGTTAGTTGTTCATTATAAAGGCCTTCTAGACCAGTCTTCCCTACTAATGTTGTTAACGTCTTGTTATCGACAGTTTCCTCGACCGTATCCGTATAACCAATTAAATGAGAAGCAAAGATTCCATTTGGATAGTAACGAGCTGGACTTTCTGAGAACTTAATTCCAGGAAGTTTTTCAGCTTCGATGGCTTCCTTATCTTGAACCGACAAATTCTTACCGGCGCTTCCAAACTCTACTTGAGAAACATCTTTTTGACTTAACAATTTTACAATTTCTTCTTTAGATAAAGAAATGTGTTTTGAAAGAGCTTCTGCAGTCTTATTAACGTCTGTTACATAATCAGGGTTATCTGAATCCTTACTCCACTCCGAAGTTAAGACGGCATATAAAGAATAATTCGTCGCATCTACTGCAATTGGGCTCCCACTAGCGTCGTAAATAGTACCGCGTTTTGCAGCAAGCGTGCGTTTTTGATGGATTTTATCATTGATTTCTGCACGTAAATCCACACCATGGATATTCCCTACAACCATGATTTGAAAGAACTGTACAGAAAAAATGAGAAATAAAACACCTGCGAGTCCTACTAAAATCCGGCTCGCTCGATGCCTATTTCCCGCAATGTTATTGTTTTTCGTATTTCTCATCGTCCAACATTCCTAACATTTTCTTCGTTCATCTTCAAGCCTTGTTCGTTAGCGATACGATTAACTCGGTCGTACTGAGACAATTCTTGTGTTGCCTGAAGCAATGTATTGTTTTCACGTTGAATTAATGTTGTTTGTGATTCGATATCTTGTAATTGTCTATTTTTGTTAGCCACGATCATGCTCGCTACAATTGTGATAACCGCTAAAGCTGCAATAACAAAACCAGAAACTGCTAAAAGTCGAAGTAAATCTGCTTTTTGTCTTTCTTGCGGAATTGATGTTACTTCGCGGTCTCCACGAACTAGAGGCTTTTGCGTAGGTACCGCAACATTCATTGTATCTACATATTTTTCTGCTAATGCCACTAGAATTCCCTTCTTTCTAAATTATCCTTTTATTTTACTCTTTCGATGACTCTCAATTTCGCACTTTGTGAACGAGAGTTTTCTGTAATTTCTTCAATACTTGGTAAAATTGGCTTTTTATTCACCAATTGGAACGGAGCTTTTTCTTCCTCCGTTGGTAGAATCGGCAAGTTCTTCGGCGCCTTCTCTACTGTGCTTTGCTGTTTGAACATTGTTTTGACAATGCGGTCTTCCAAAGAATGGAATGAAATCACACTGATTCGGCCTCCCACGCCAACAACTTCAAATGCTTGCTCAAGCGAATCCTCAATCGCTGCTAATTCATCATTTACCGCGATACGAATCGCTTGGAAAATTCTTTTAGCAGGATGTCCCCCTTTTCGTCTTGCAGCAGCTGGAATGCTATCTCGAATGATATCCACTAATTCACCTGTTGTTTCAATACGGTGTTGTGCGCGGATACGCTCAATATTTCGAGCGATTTGTTTCGAGAACTTCTCTTCGCCATATCGATAGAAGATACGAACTAATTCGTCATAGCTCCATTCATTTACAATCTCTTCTGCCGTTAACGGAGCACTTTGGTCCATACGCATATCGAGTTTTGCATTTTGATGGTAACTAAAACCACGTTCAATCTGATCGAGTTGTGGTGAAGATACTCCTAAGTCGTAAAGAATTCCGTCTACTTTAGAAACACCTAGTTTTCCAAGTTCTTTCTTTAATTGACGGAAGTTCGCATGAATAAACGTCACTTTCCCTTCTTCGACTTCTTTAGCAAGGCGATTCTTTGCGTGATCAATAGCTTGCATATCTTGGTCAAAGCAATAGAGATGACCTGTTGTTAGTTGACTAAGTAGGTATTGACTATGTCCAGCACCACCAAGCGTACAGTCTACGTAGATTCCGTCTGGCTTAATGGATAATGCATCTACCGTTTCATGTAGCAATACAGTGATATGTTTAAACATGGTCCCTTCCCTTTCTAAAAGCCAAAATCAATCATATGTTCGGCCAATTCTTCAAAATTCTCTTCAGTTTCAGCAATATATTCTTGCCAACGTTCTTCGTTCCAAATCTCAATACGATCATTGTTCCCGATAACGCGACAATTCTTTTCTAATCCCGCATACGCACGTAACGTTTGTGAGATGTTTACACGACCTTGTTTGTCGAATTCTACTTCAATCGCAGCAGAGTTCATAAAACGTGTGAAGGCACGTGCATCTTTTTTCGACTGTGGTAAGTCTCTTAATTTCTGTTGAATGAGCTCCCATTGTTCGAGAGGATAACCGTATAAACAGCCATCAAGTCCGCGTGTCACGATAAAGGTGAAACCTAAATCTTCACGGAATTTAGCAGGCACAATCATACGTCCTTTTGCATCAATAGTATGTTGATATTCACCGATTAACATGCAGACTCCTCCATTCCAATAATTTTAGTAACCATAGTTTACCACATCCCACCACTTTTCACCACTTTTTTACCAAAAAAAGTTAAAAAAAGTTTTTTCTCCCCCATTTTGCATTTTTGACGCACAAAAAAAGCTCTCTACGATTCAATCGTAGAGAGCTTACTATCCTTGATATTATGCGATTATTTAAGGAATCTTCCCACCTGAACAAGAATTACGAGTACACCAAAGTATAAAAACGCAATCGAGAATAATTGGTGGAGGAAAGGTCTAAGAATGAGCTTCCCTGTTTTTAATTTATAAAATAACAATGCTAATCCAATAAGTGCAAATCCAAGTGTGGCAAAACTAAACCATGAATATCCAAACACATTCACACTTGTTGTATGCAAGATTAATAATAGCATTGGTGTCATTATTTCACGAATAGTTATGAAGCGAGTCTCATTATAGAAGATTCGATTTCCAAAAACGACCGTAAAGCCGACAAAACTAAAAATAAATACTAACCATAGCGAGATTTCAAAAAATAACATTGACTCACCTCCATCACTATTAGTTTACAATAGATTTCTTAAAACTCATAATATTTTTAAATGTATCAAAAATGATAC
>JUUF01000305.1 GCA_001058355.1 Carnobacterium maltaromaticum | reverse complement strand
TTTCTCCCTCGTTTTAATGCTTTTCCCGTTATTGCTAATATAGAATCCGTGGATACGACGTAATCCATAATTGAATGATTTTCTTTTGGGATTTGTGCCCAAGGGAAAGGGACTGGTGCTTCTCGAGTTAGAGAGTGCAGCGACTTAGTTTAGTAGAGAGCTCTAAACAAATGAAAAGCAGTTATGAAGTTAGAGCAGTTTTGTCCAATATTCGAGCAATTAATCTATTTAGTAATCTTCGGATGAGTTCTATTGAACTATAAAAAAGCACCAAGAAGATGATGACGGAGAATCTGGCGGATTCATTGTCGTAGTAATGGGGAAGTGCATTAAATGCG
>JUUF01000304.1 GCA_001058355.1 Carnobacterium maltaromaticum | reverse complement strand
TTTGAACTCATGTTATCCATTTTATCCATTTTTTCACCACTCATCGAGCTCATCATTTCAGTGGTTTCTTTCATGTCTTTATTATCCATGCCCATTTGTGAATTTTGACAAGCTCCTAAAAGCAATGTACTAAATAATGCAATCATCAATTTTGTTTTCATTTTCATTCCTCCTAATTTTTAATGGAAAACTTGTGATAGTTGGGAAAAGATAATCGATGCTCCCATCAAAACAATCACGAGTCCTCCGATTTTTTTAAGTAATAATAATCGTTTTTTTGCAAGGTTAAACCATTTAAATGCTACGGTTGAAGCAGCTGATAAGATTAAAAACGGAATGGCCAATCCTAATATATATAAGCAAAGTAAGAAAATACCATAAGTGATACTGGCTTGTTGCGTGGAGATAAGCGTTAGGACCGCACTTAGTACTGGTCCCACACAAGGTGTCCATCCGAAGCTGAAGCTGAGTCCTAATAAGTAACTACTCCAAAGCGATTTTTTATCTTTGATTTCAAACTGAACTGTTTTTTGTTTTTGTAAAAATAGTAAATGGAACAGTTCCATTTGGTGCAATCCCAATAGCACAATCACGACTCCCAGTGTGATATTAAACCAAGGATTGTAAATCAGACTTCCTAATGCAGTTGCCGCAAACCCTAAGAAGAAAAAGACTGTTGAAATGCCTGCAATAAAGATGACCGTTCGAATCATTGGCTTCCAATATATCTCTAATTTCCCAATCTTCAGGTGAGGTCCGTCCTGTTCACTCATCAAAACACCAAAATAGACTGGAAACAGCGGTAGCACGCACGGAGAAAAAAACGAGAATAAGCCTGCTAAAAATACGCTTCCCCATAATACAAAATCCATAAAATCCCTCCTTCAATTTGTATCTTTAGTATACGTCTGGAAGAATCGTAAAAATATAGATTTTCCACACATAAAACTTGATTATGATACGATGATTCAAAAGAATACAAAAAAGCCACGTGAGTTTTCACCCACGTGGCTTAATCATTTATCTATTAGAAGAATAAGCTATTATTCTTTTCTGCTTGGTAGTTTTGACGAACACGGTTACCAGCACCTGGTTCCACTTGTTCTAACGCTGACTCAATAATTTGTAATGATTCATCGTATTTGAATGTGTGGTTGAATAGGTCGAGTGCACGACCAATCGCTGTTTCGATTTCAGGATGTGATAAACGGTAACGGTTCGCATGTTGAATCATGTACTCTGTTAATTGTGCATTATCAACAATTTGTTCTGTGAAGATATCTAATTTTTCAACATCTTCTTCGATCACGTTGTTCGCCGCGTTAATTTCAGTCATATCTAATTTCACACGGTTCATCTTTTGCCATAATTGTTCAATACGGTTACTTGTTGCAAAGAATAATTCTAAGTACTCTTTTGGAAGACCTGGTAAGTGGTATTTCTCAATCGTACGTTTCATATTACGTAAGTCTAATTCGAAGACATCTAATCCGTCACGAATCGCTTTTTCTTGGCTACGTAAATCAGATAATGTGTTGACTAAATCAGTTTGATCTTCGTCAATGCTGTTTAATTTATCAAGAACGAGTTCGTAATGTTCTTTCACAACTGAGTAAGGAACTTGATGGTTTTCCATCGCCTTGCTGTAGTATTGAACGGCTTCTTGTTCTTTTTCTAATTGTTCTGCAAATTCTTGTACACGAACGAATTCGTTGTTTGACAAGATATAGTTTTGAGAAACACGGTCCACTTCGATATTCACATAACGGTTGCTTTGTAATACTTGGTTCAAGCGTTTTTCAACTTGAGCTTTATTGCGGTATACAAATTCACGTGCTTCGATTTCAGCTTCCATCACATCATAAAGTTGATCGATTTCACGAGCCACTTTATCTAATTGTTGACGAGCTTCTTCTAATTCTGTAGCAGCGATATGTCCGCGTGCCACTTCGATTGTTTTTTCAATCTTTTCAATTTCATCAGGAATTGAAATTTTAGAGAATTGGTAATGCTCTTCGACCATGCGAGCATATCCTTGTTTCAAGTCTTCTACTTGTTCATTGTACTCAGTTTCGATTTCTTTTAATAATTGAGGAACTTGTTCAACGATTGACTCAAATTCTTTCATTTCGTTTTCGATACGTCCAAGTACTTCTTTGGCTTCTAAGTGGTCGCCTTCGTTTGTTAATGTATTAAATTTCGCGAAGTCTAATTCTAAATAAGCTAAACGTTTTTCTAACGTTTCTAGCGCTTCGCCGAATGAGAAACTATGTGCTAATAAGTCTTTGCGCATTGAAGCATAGCGTTCTTGTAATAAGTCTAGCTGTGCGCGGTTTTGTTTTTCACTATCCAATAATTTTTGTAATGCTGAGTAAATTTTATCCACTTCAGCTTTTGTTTCTTCAATCAAGTTTTCAGCTTGTTGTGTCACTTGATTTCCTTTGATGAAGTTTAATTTTTGGATATATTGTTCTGCACTGACTAATGCAGCTTCGATTTCAGGGAATCGGAATCGTGTGATTGTTTGCCATGTTGCTTGCCATGTTTCATACGTTCTCTTTGTTTGCCCTGTTAAATTCAAGTTTTTCAAAGTATAAAACGTGTCCGCAATCGGCACTGCCATTAACTTATCCTTTTTCTCTGATAATTCTTCAATTACTTTAGTTTGTTTCTTTGTCATGAATATTGCTGTTGCATAACCTGCGGCACCGAGTACCACAATCAGCAATAGAAAGATTACAAATCCCATGCTCTAGCCTCCAAATATATATTTACAGTTTTCACACATAATATCACTAGTAGTATAGCATGTTTTATAGCGATTTAGCAAAAAACTTCAAGGTTTCAAAGGGATTTTTTTATAAATGATTAGTGTATTAATCGACCAGACTCCAAAGTGTAACGCTTATTGTATAAGTCGATATCTTTTGGCACCCTATGTGCTATCTCTACAAATGGAATGTTATCATTAATGAGAAGCTTCCTAATCATCATCGTTGTATCTTCATCAATAGCGGAAGAAAACTCATCTAGTAACAGCAATTGGTATTTTCTAAGTAATAGACGTGCTAGACAGATTCTAGCTTTTTCTCCTCCAGAAAGTGATTCATCAAGATTTACTTCTGCATTATGTAGCCCTATTCTATCGACTAAGTAACCTAGCCCTACTTTTTGAATAACAGAAGTAACTTCACTATCAGAATACTCTTCTCCCAGAGAAATATTAAATTTTAACGACTCATAGAAAATCCTTGATTCCTGAGTAAAGAATCCAATGTGTTTCTTTAAATCATCTCCTGAAACTAATTGTCTCTGAATTCCATTATACTTTTGAACTCCATCTTTAGATACATAGAGTCCGTATATTAATTCCAAGAGTGTAGATTTCCCAGAGCCTGATGGTCCCATAATCAGTACCCTATCATTCTCATTGATTTCTAAATCAATTTTGTCTAATATAGTCATTTTTTCAATTTGAACATTACACTGTTGTAACTCAATCGGAAATACGGTACTAATACTAGATTTACTTTCAGAATTATCACATTCAAACTCTGTATACTTTTCTACTCTTTCAATTACAGGAATTATTGAATTAAATCTTTGATAATAATCTATTGCGCTAAGTAAAGGACCAACAATTCGATCACTAGCTAAATAAATTGCAATAACTGTGGCTAACTTAGTGTCCCCAACAATAACGAGATATACCCCAATGGCTAGCGGTACAAATGAACTTAATCCAGAAAGTAAGTTTGCTAACAACTTCGATGTAAATCGTACATGATTCATTTGAAAATAGGCTTCTTCTGTTTGATTCAATGTTCCCATCAACTTATTCAAAAAGATTTTTTCTACAAAAAAGTTTTTAATAATTGGCTTACTTTTCAAATATTCTTGTTGTTGCAAGATGCTTAATTGGTTTACTTCAGCCCATTCCTTTGAGTGCTTTCGAATAGATTTAGCAAATAATTTTGGGACTAATATCGGTAAGAACGATAACGTTATAAAGAGTGCTGCTAACTTTAAATCTATGGCAGATACATACAACAAGGTAACTAACGCAAATACGAGGCAATAGAAAAATCCCATGATAGACTTGATTCCCTGTTCCTCTAATAGTTTTAATTCACTAAGCACTATTGACTCTACTTCCTGTTGGTTAAACTTTCCGTAAAAGAATGCTCTAATGATCTTTTCTTTAAGCGTTAATGTTAATTGTTTTATCATTCTTTGTTGAGAATCTTCCCATATAAATAATCCAAGTCGAATAAGCGAATAACTAAGAATACCTATAATTGAAATTTTTACTAAATCCTCAACTTTTTGAGTGGATGAAACATCTATTAATCCTGAAATAAAAGAAGGAATAATAATACCGTCTAAAGCTGTTAAAGACATACCAATAGCAATAAGTACTAAGTATTTGCGTGGTAACCACTCCGAAATTTTCTTCATATAATCCATCATTTCACTTCCCAACCAACAAGATTCTAATCAAATTTATGCGTTATTCTTATACTCTCATCGACAGTTCATATTTATTATTAATTTCAGTATAGGATATTCGTGAAAAAAAGCAATAACTGAACCGATTGGAATCCTGAATAAACTCCATTTTTTTAGATAAATCTCCGAAATTGTTATAACTTCTTAGTTTTTTTCTAGAAAAAAGTATTTTTGACATTCATAAGGTAAGATACATCTTTTTATAAACATCATCTTAAAAGAAAAAGGAGAACGGAAATCCGTTCTCCTAATCACTTACGTTTATTTAATTAATTCATAAATCGCTTCTGCATAAATTGCAGCTGAGCGGAATAAATCTTCTAATGCGAAGAATTCATTCGCTTGGTGCATTGTATCGATTGAATCTGGGAAGAGCGCACCATACGCTACACCACGTTCAAAGATACGTCCGTATGTTCCACCACCGATAGATTGTTCGTGAGCTGGTAAGCCTGTTTGACGGTGATATACGTCTAACAATGTTGACACTAACTCGTCTTCTGGTGATACATAGTGAGGAACTTGTGCTTTACCGTGAGCTACTGTGAATCCATAACCTGAAGCTACAACTTCTGTCTTAATTTCAAGACCTTCTGCAGTAACGCCTAATGGATAACGGAAGTTCACTACTGCTACCCCACCTAATTCTGGAGTATAAGTGAAGATTCCGGCATTAGCTGTCAATGGTCCCATCACTTCATGGTTGAAATCAACTTTCAAGTTTTTACCATCAGTATCTTCATGTAATACTTCAGCAGCAAATGCTAAGTATTTCTTCGCGTTGCCTTTGAAGTTGAATTGGTTTAAGAATTTAGCCAAGTGAGTTCCGGCATTGATTCCTTTATCTGGAGTAGATCCGTGTGCTGATTTACCAACAAGATCTAAGATAACCTTGCCGTCTAATACTTGAGCACTACCTTCAACAGGATTTGCAGCAACATATGCAAAGAAGCGATCAACCACTTCTTCTGCATTTGGAACAACGATTTCCGCATGCGCATCTTGAGGAACCATGTTTTCACGTAAGCCTGCGTCGAAGCTTAATAATTGGTAGTCGCCTTCTGCAGCACCACCAGGAATATCATAGTGTAATGAAAGAATTCCTTTTTCACCATTGATGATTGGGAATGTTGCGTCTGGTGAAAAACCAAAGTCTGGCATTTCTTCTGTTTGGAAGTAACGGTCCATACATTTCCAACCTGATTCTTCGTCTGTCCCGATAATGAAACGAACACGTTTTGAAACTGGTAATCCTAATTCTTTGATGATTTTTAATGCGTAGTATGCTGCCATACTTGGTCCTTTATCATCGCTTGAACCACGCGCATAAATACGGTCATTTATAATTTGTGGCTCGAATGGATCTGTATCCCATCCAGTTCCTACTGGAACAACGTCCACGTGACCTAAAACTCCAAGAGTTTCTTTATAGTCTGGATTTGGTGCAAATTCGATGTGCCCTGCTAAGTTCCCAACTTGTTTTGTTGTGAATCCATCACGTTCACCGATTGCTAAGAATGCTTCTAGCGCTTCTTTAGGTCCAGGACCTACTGGTGCATCCTCTGTCGCTTTAGAATCATCACGCACACTGTCGATACGTAATAATGTGAATAAATCTTTTAATAGATCTTCTTTACGAAGTTCTACTTCTTTTTTCCAATCAATTGTCATCCAATCGCTCCAATCTCTATCAAGTAGATTCAATAGTTTTATCTTACCATTTTTACAAAAGGATGAAAAGCGGTTAAACCCTTTCTATAACAAATAAAAGCCTAGGATTTCTCCTAAGCTTTCGTTATTCATTCATCATTAATGATTCTAATTCTTCTTCGGTTAAGAGTCTGCTCTCTCCTAACGCGAGGCTCTCATCTAACTTGAGTGGCCCCATCGTGAGTCTCTGTAAATCCACAACAGTTTTCCCACAGGCTTTCACCATTCGTTTGACCTGATGGAATTTTCCTTCTTTCAAATGAATCTGAACGATCGACTCATCCTGCGTCGTGCTAAGAATATCCAGACGCGCTGGCATACACTCCGTGCCATCCGATAAGACGATGCCCTTCTCAAAAGCAGCGGCATCTTCCTCTGTCATCACGCCTTCAACTCTTGCTTGGTAGATTTTTGTAACGTGTTTCTTCGGTGAAAGAAGACGGTGCGCCAACTCTCCATCATTTGTCAAAAGCAATAATCCATGCGTATCGATATCCAAACGACCTACTGGGAAAACTCCCTTTTTAAAATAAAGTGGATCGATTAAATCCAGTACTGTTTTATGAAGATTATCTTCTGTCGCACTAACGACTCCCTTAGGCTTATTCATCATAATATAGACGAACTCTTCGTATTGAATCTTTTCGCCATCAAACAGAATCTCATCCGTTTCAGGATTCACTTGAACTTTACCATTGTTTACGACTTTACCATTGACGGTAATTCGTTTGGCCTTTAATAAAGATTTGACCTCGGAACGAGTTCCAAGACCACAATCTGCTAAACATTTATCTAATCTCATTATTTCATCCTCAATTTACGACGAATACCACCGACGCGAGCGCCAAGCATTTCATCAGCTAATCGATTCTTCAAGGTAATCAGTCCGTAAGTCGCCGCTCCGACAAAACCTACAACCGCAACTGCAATTAACGCACGAACTTTACCACCGATTGGCATTACGTGTTTAATCGCATATAGAGTCAGTGCTGAAGTGATGGCCATCGCAAGAGAAGCAAGAAGTACTTGCCCGAATTTCTTCAATACGTAATTCAAATCGAATCGTGTAATACGAAGAACGTGACGGCACATATAAAGCGTCGCTACAAAGTATGCTACTGAGCTGGCAATTAATGGACCTGCTCCACCAAGGAAGTAAATCATCATTGGTTGCCATAGCAATTTAATAAGCACTGTAAATCCTAATGCTTTAATCGCAATAATGTGTTGTTCCATTGATTGCAGGATGTATGTGAACGTTACGAATAATCCTAAGAACACACACATGATACATGAAACCATTAATAAATACGTTCCTGTTGGATCTGGTGAATAGAACACGTTATAAATCGGTTCTGATACAATCGCCATTCCGACAGAAGCTGGAATCATGATGTACGCAAATAATCCTAAGTTGTTCGCAATGACGCGTTTCACTTCTTCACGGTCATTGACTGAATAATGAGCCGCAAGCAGTGGCAATGCCGCTGTTGAAATACTCATCGCTAGCGAAATCACGATCATAATAACCTTATTCGCATTAAATCCAAATAAAGTAATCAGTTCTTTTCCTTCTTCAAACGAGAAGTTCGTAAAGATTGGAACCAGACGTTGGAATGTTTCTTGGTCAATCAAGCTGATGATTTGAATACTTGAAGTTACTAATACGAAAGGTAAAGCTTCACGCATTACTTCAAAAATAATCTTCCAGAAACTTAATGGACGTTCAGGACGCCCTTCTTCCATTAATTCCATCATGCCTTTATGGTCACGGAACATCTTATACGCTAAGTATAAGAACGCGATGACCGCTCCGACAAAGGCCGCAAATGTTGAATGGGCTACAGCAAGAACATAACCGCCAGAAACAATACGCATTACAAAATACGTTAGTCCTAACATATATAAGATACGGACTACTTGTTCCCATAATTGAGATTTCGCAGAAGCAGCCATCTCATTATATCCTTGATAGTATCCACGCATTAAGCTAAGCGGTGGAATAATGAGTACCGCAGGCGTAAGCGAACGGATGACCATAATACTGTCCGCGACTTCTTCTGGGGTCATTCCTTTGGCAAATAGCGGTGCGGAGAAATACATCCCCGCCGCAAAGACCACTCCAAGGAATGTCATAAAGAGCATGGTTCCTTTGAACAAGCGCCAACTCGTTTTATAGTCTCTTCTTGCTTGGTTATCCGCTACGATTTTAGAAATCGCAACAGGAATCCCTGCCGTTGATATTTGTAATACTAAAGCATAAATATTATAGGCGATAAAATATAGGTAGTTCGCATTATCCCTATCGGCACCCATCCACATTCCCCAAGGGATGATATATAGTGCTCCAAGTAATCTTGAGACGATATTCCCAATCGTTAACCAAGATGAACTTTCCAAGAGAATTTGTTGCGAATTTTTCTGATTTCGAATTTTATCACTCAGGCCTACATAAGGCTTTCTTTTAAACATATATAGAAAAATCCTCTTTCTTAAATTATACCAACCATAAGAGTACATTATTTTAATGTAAAATGCTAGCAATCTTATGAAACCTTAAGCAGTTAGTAAACTTTGCATAAAAAAAGAATCGAACTAAAGCGCTCGATTCTTTTGATTGATTAGTCTAATAAACTTGTTTGTCCTTCTTCTTCCACTTCGACAGGAGCTGCTACTCCAATGCCATAGTGAGCACGAACTTTTTGGTTCAAGTCAGCAACGACTTCTGGATGGTCTGCCAAGTATGCTTTAGCATTTTCACGACCTTGACCAATCTTCTCGTCGTTATAAGCGTACCATGCACCACTCTTCTTCACGAAGTCGAGGTCTGCTGCCATATCGAGTAATTCCCCAAGTTGAGAAATCCCTTCTCCGTACATAATATCCACAACAGCTGTTTTAAATGGTGGAGCCACTTTATTTTTAACAACTTTGATTTTAGTTTGGTTCCCTAAAATTTCAGTACCTTGTTTGATTTGGTCTGCACGACGTACTTCTAAACGAACAGTCGCGTAGAATTTCAACGCACGTCCACCAGGTGTTGTTTCAGGGTTTCCGAACATAACGCCCACTTTTTCACGGATTTGGTTGATAAAGATTGCGATTGTTTTTGTTTTATTAATTGAACCTGATAATTTACGTAATGCTTGAGACATTAAACGAGCTTGTAACCCTACGTGAGATTGTCCCATGTCGCCATCAATTTCGGCACGTGGAACTAACGCAGCAACTGAGTCGACGATTACAATGTCAACGGCTCCAGATGATACTAAAGCATCTGCAATTCCTAATCCTTGTTCCCCTGTATCTGGTTGAGATAATAGTAATTCATCAATGTTAACGCCTAAAGCTTTTGCGTATTCTGGATCTAGAGCGTGCTCAGCATCGATAAACGCTGCTACTCCACCACGTTTTTGAACTTCCGCAACCGCATGAAGTGCAACTGTTGTTTTACCTGAAGATTCTGGTCCATATACTTCGATGATACGTCCACGTGGGAATCCACCTACACCTAATGCGATGTCTAATGCTAGAGACCCTGAAGATACTGTTTGAATTTGTGTATCTACTTTTTCTCCTAATTTCATTACGGCACCTTTACCGTAGCTCTTTTCAATTTTCTTTAGTGCATCTTCCAATGCTCTTTGACGATTTTCATTTTCTGCCATGTTTTAATTCCTCCACGAATTTTAAGTCAAACATATTGTACACTATGTTCTATTCCATGCGCAAGCAATATGCGAACATTTGTTCTTATCTTGTTCGAACTTGTTTTAATAAATATTTTCTAAGTAAATTCCAACCATGTTGTACCGCGAATTCACGGTTGTCGTTACGAGTACGTGCAAGGTGTAATTCTAACACTTCTACATCTGTTTGAGACGCTAATGCGACGAAAATCGTTCCGACTTCTTTCCCTTCCATTTCACTTGGTCCAGCGACTCCTGTAAATGAAATTCCCAAATCACTTTGATAATGGAGTCTTGCTTGTTCGGCCATCGCTTTAGCACATTCTGCACTGACCATTCCAAATTGATCTAGTAATGTGCTGTCGATTCCTAGTTGCGTTTCTTTCGCTTCTCGTTGATAAGCAACTGTTCCCCCTTGGAAATAGGCGGAGCTTCCTTCGAACGCCACAACACTTGCTGCAAACAGTCCTCCTGTTAAACTTTCAGCAGAGGCAATCGTAAGACCTGATTCCTTCAATAGCTCGACCGTCACTTCTTGCAATGTATTATGGTCACCGTATCCATAGAAGAATTCTCCAACTTGCGATTGGATCAGTAGTTCCATTCCGTCAAGTAAGTCTTGGCACTCTTCTTCTGTTTTCCCGTTAGCGGTTAAGCGAAGCATCACTTCGAATTTACCGGCGTATGGCGCAATTGTTGGATTTGTTTGTTCTTCAATTAGATTTTCTAAAATGGTTACTAATCGAGATTCCCCAATTCCAAAGAAACGTAAGTAACGAGATTCGAATAAATCCACTTTGCCTACTTTCTTACGTAAGAAAGGCAATACTTCTTTTTGCATCATCAT
>JUUF01000303.1 GCA_001058355.1 Carnobacterium maltaromaticum | reverse complement strand
TGGGGGAAAGAAAACGAAATAGCCTAAATACATAAATGTATTTAGGCTATTTCTGTCTTTCTCCCTCACATTCGATACCCTTTCACATTACTGCGATGATAGAATCCGTAAGTTCCTTCGGTATCATCTTTTACATTCGTTCTTCTTCTGAGTGTATTTTACTACCATTAAAGTGCGTCACTTAAGCGGGCGAACTCTTCAATCGTCAGTGTTTCTGCACGTCTAGATGGGTCAATACCTGCAGCTTCTAGCGCAGCGGCTAAGCTTTCTTTTGTATGGCTATTTCCAACGTAGGCTTTGGCTAAATTATTCCATAGCGTTTTACGACGTTGTACGAAGCTGTTTTTCACGAGCGCGAAGAATTGCGCTTCGTCTTTTACTTCCACGAGTGGTTTTTCGCGACGTTTTAACACCAAAATCGCAGAATCCACATTCGGAGCTGGATTGAAGACCGTCTTCGGCACGATAAATCCAATGCTCGCCTCGCAGAAATATTGAATGGCAATCGTGAGCGATCCGTACGCCTTCGAATTTGGCTCAGCGGTCATTCGTTGCGCCACTTCTTTTTGCATCATCAT
>JUUF01000302.1 GCA_001058355.1 Carnobacterium maltaromaticum | reverse complement strand
GGCCAACAATTAAATATTGTTAGTGCCACATTCTGGAATTCCGTTACTATCGCTAATCATATTTTTGAGCGGTTCGATAACGAGTTCACAATTATTTCTTATGTAGGAGGTGCTGTAAATGGCTAATTTTTCTAAAACAACTAGCAATGGATATGTGCGTTTAGTCTTCCAAGTGACAGAAGCAAGCACGAGTATTCCTTACAACACTTCAGAAGTTGTTTATCATTTAATGCTTGAACGTGGAAGCACATGGGCATTCGATTTAAACGATGAGAGTCTGGCAGAAGCGGAAATAAATGGCCAAAAAGTTATTAGTAAATACGTTAGTTTTGACTTAAGAGATAGAGAGTGGGTTTCTCTTGGAAAGGGAAGTATAACAATTCCGCATAATGAGGACGGAAGCAAGAGTATTTCAATCCGTGCTAGATTAACGAACGTTTCCAATTTAGGAGATATTGGTTGGTTTAGCGGGACGCTTAATCTCTCTACTATCCCTCGCGCAAGTACAATCCGTTCTGTATCAGCAACTGAATTAGGAAAACTAGTTACAGTGGAAATTGAAAAGAAAGTAAGTGAATTCAGACATAAAGTTCTTTGGAAAGTCAACGACAGCGGATGGAATGATTTGGGGACTGGGCACGATACAAGTGTACAATTTACAATTCCGATTGATTATGCGAATCGAATCACGAATAGTGACACAGGACAA
>JUUF01000301.1 GCA_001058355.1 Carnobacterium maltaromaticum | reverse complement strand
TTCTGCCAACTCTTCTTTCACGAGTTCTATAAAGTCTGGGTTGTAGTTTGAAACACTACCTCCGAACACAATAGTTTTTGGATCTAGTAAGCAGACCATTCCATGAAGAACACTTGCTAATCCCATAGCTGTTTCTTCGATGATACGGCAAGCTGCCTCCTCACCATTGCGCCATTTATCAAAGATGTCTTTCGTTGTCAATGTCTCGTCTTCGTAGATTTCGCGTCCTGTACGCTCGATTCCGACACCCGAACAAGCTACTTCTAACGCTTCGAGACATTCAAAGTAAGGCACTTTGACAAACCCAATTTCGCCTGAGAAACCTTCCCCGCGTAAGATTGTATTGTTGACGATGTTGGTGGCTGCAATTCCTGTTGATACCGTTACGTATCCAAACATATCTGTAGGTTTTAGATTGAGCTTTCGATATTCCGCATAAGCCGCTACTTTAACGTCATTATCGATTTTTACCGGTATGTCTCCGTACGTTTCCTTCAATCTTTCTACAATTGGAAAATTAGCCCAAGGTATATTATTTTGGAAAATCGCTACCCCGTTTTCCACATCTACCTTTCCTGGTAATCCAACACCAATCCCATACGTATCTTGAATGCGTAAATCATTATCATTGAGTACTTTATCCACCAGTTGGACCACACCCTGATATAAACTTTCGGCACTCGCTGTTTGGCTCGGGCTTTGTGAACGACTAACGATCTCCCCATTTTCGTTAATCAACGCAACCGCGACCTTCGTTCCCCCAATGTCAATACCAACCGCGACTTTCATCAAAATCCCTCCGTTCATTATGATTTCGCTTTCATAATTAGTTTACACCGAAAATCGCATTCTGGCTTTCCCTATCTTGTTCTATACTATAACTATTTTGCTGTCTTTTACACAGTTTGAAAAATGATAACCTGATTGATAGCCGTTTTGTCGTCTTTTCCTAACCACCTCTCTTTCTCTTCACTCCTCTCCCCCTTCATTAGCAAAAATTGCATCGTTTCACACTCAAGGATAAGAAACAGCGCTT
>JUUF01000300.1 GCA_001058355.1 Carnobacterium maltaromaticum | reverse complement strand
ACCAAATATGGTAATGTTTAAGTGGGAGGGGAATATATGAAAATAGAGCATCAGATTGACCCAAGGACATTAGAGTTTGTAGAAAGTAAACCGTATAAAGAAAAGGTGAAAATGCTTGCGGCTCTTAAGCTGCTTGATAAGGAAGGGCTAAGTCCAGCGATACTCGAGATGTGGGGGAGTAAATCACGGACTAAATTGAAAATTCCAGTTGTATATACTAAAGAGGAGGCTTTAAAAAATGGATCAGAATCTGAAGCGTTCAATAGCACGCTTGTCATTGGATTGGGAGAACTTCGAAAAAGACTTAGATTTAGATTTCACTCTAAAAGAAATGGCAGCAAGGATTACAGAGTTGAGACTTGTGTCGGGACTCTCACGTACCGAGTTTGCAGAAAAGGTTGGGATAGAACCAGCTCATTTGTCTCGGTTAGTTTCAGGACACCATAATCCCTCAATTTTATTTTTAGAGGAGATGGCACAAAAAGTCGGAGCTCATTTAGAAATTTCTTTTGTGATGGATGATGGAGAAACCTGCCATGAAAAGGTTAATAGGTAGAGAGGGACTAAATCAGTCCCGAAAATTCATAAATCTTAACCAAATTGTAATCTGAGCACGGTTGCATTTCTGCTATTTTGTGTTAAAATATAAATGTGTTCAGAAATATGGATTCAAAGATACTGGAAATAAGCGGGACGATATACGACCCTATCTGGAAACGATTGGAGGAAGGTTTCGATGAATTATCTTAATCTATCTCATTTATTAGTTCCAGAAAGCAGAGTCGCTCTTCAAACGCGATTCCGTATTTTACAAGCCATCGCGACGTATCAACCGATTGGACGAAGAGCCCTTGCAAAAGTGGTTCAGATGTCCGAACGCACACTACGTAATGAATGTGAGGATATGAAAGCTTTAGACCTGATTGAAGTACAAGGGTCAGGGATGCGACTCACGGAAGTTGGCGAATTTATATTAGAACGGTCGGATGATTTGAAAAACAACTTTATTCAGATGAGTCTGGTGGAACATAAGGTGGCTAAAACCTTAGGCGTTCAATATGTAAAAGTTGTGGATGATCCGGCGAAAACATCTGAGTTGGTACAAGAGATTATGGATGTCCTTTTACCGCTTGGAACTTCCATTATCGCCATCACTGGGGGCCAAACGATGGTCCGTGTCAGCGAAGGATTCACAAAAGACATTTCAGTGAACCGAGACTTAACGATTGTTCCTGCAAGAGGAGGAATGTTTGGGTCGATGGTGATTCAAGCCAATAATGTCAGTGAGAAGATGGCGACTGGAATTGGCGCTCATCATGAAGCGTTATTCGTTCCAGAACATGTCCAACAGGCGACATATGCACCGTTAATGCAAGAACCTTCAGTCGCAAAGACGATAGGTCTCATGAAAAAGGCGGAGTGTTTGTTATATAGCGTTGGAAGTGCTATTATAATGGGAGAGAGACGTGGCCTCACGCAAGAACAAATGGCTACGTTAAAAGAGAAGAAAGCAATTGGCGAAGCGTTCGGTTGTTTCTTCGATGCAGAAGGAAATGTGGTATTAAAAATCCCACGAGTAGGGCTGCATCTTAGTGATTTATCTACGATTCCACATTCAATTGCCGTTGTGGAAGGCGCAGAGAAGGCACATGCTTTAAAAGCATATGCCAAATTAGCTCCAGTGGATCGCACTTGGTTTGTGATTGACAAGGAGACATCAGAGTTGGTTTTGAACGGGGCAACCCGCAAAAAATAAAAATAAAAAATTCCTAGGAGGAAAAACTATATGACAGTTAAAGTTGGTATTAACGGTTTCGGACGTATCGGTCGTTTAGCATTCCGTCGTATTCAAGATGTGGAAGGATTAGAAGTTGTTGCAATCAATGACTTAACAGACGCTAAGCAATTAGCTCACTTGTTAAAATATGATTCAACTCAAGGACGTTTCAACGGTGAAGTTGAAGTGTTAGATGGAGCTTTCCGCGTTAACGGTAAAGAAGTTAAAGTACTTGCTAACCGTAATCCTGAAGAATTACCATGGGGTGAACTAGGCGTTGATATCGTATTAGAATGTACTGGTTTCTTCACTTCTAAAGAAAAAGCTGAATTACACTTAAAAGCTGGCGCTAAACGCGTTGTTATCTCTGCTCCTGGCGGAAATGACGTTCCTACAGTTGTATTCAACACAAACCACAACATTTTAACAGGTAAAGAAACTGTTATCTCTGGTGCTTCATGTACTACAAACTGCTTAGCTCCAATGGCTAAAGCATTAAACGATAAATTCGGTATCGTTGAAGGTTTAATGACAACAATCCACGGTTACACAGGTGACCAAAACACATTAGACGCACCTCACGCTAAAGGTGACTTACGTCGTGCTCGCGCTGCAGCAGTTAACATCGTTCCTAACACAACAGGTGCTGCTAAAGCTATCGGATTAGTAATCCCAGAATTAAACGGAAAATTAGACGGAGCTGCACAACGTGTTCCTGTTCCAACAGGTTCATTAACTGAATTAGTAACAGTTTTAGAAAAACCAGTTACTGCTGAAGAAATCAACGCAGCTATGAAAGAATTAGCTAACGAATCTTACGGATACACTGAAGATCCAATCGTATCTTCTGATATCGTAGGTATCACTTATGGTTCATTATTCGATGCAACTCAAACTAAAGTAATGACTGTAGGCGACAAACAATTAGTTAAAACTGTTGCTTGGTACGATAACGAAATGTCATACACTGCACAATTAGTTCGTACTTTACAATACTTCGCAAAACTATAATTTAAACTATAGATTTAGCTAATCGTATCTATTTTCTCAGGGCGATGGAAGCATTCGCTTCCTCGCCCTGTTTTCATAATGTGAGTAATGCACTCGCTCCAAATAAAAATGTAGGAGGCTATTTTATGGCTAAAAAAATCGTTACAGACTTACAAGTTGAAGGAAAGAAAGTTTTAGTTCGTGTGGACTTTAACGTTCCTTTGAAAGATGGCGTGATTACAGACGATAACCGTATCGTTCAAGCATTGCCAACAATCAAATACTTAATCGATCACAACGCTAAAGTGATCTTATTCTCTCACTTAGGTAAAGTGAAATCTGAAGAAGACAAAGCTAAATTGAGCTTACGTCCAGTTGCAGAACGCCTATCTGAGTTGCTAGAAAAACCAGTGACTTTCGTTCCAGAAACTCGTGGAGAAAAGTTAGAAGCTGCTATTAATGCTCTTAAAGATGGCGATGTTTTATTATTCGAAAATACTCGTTTCGAAGATTTAGATGGCAAGAAAGAATCTAAAAACGACCCTGAATTAGGTAAATATTGGGCTTCTTTAGGCGACTTATTCGTTAACGATGCATTCGGTACAGCTCACCGTGCGCATGCTTCAAACGTTGGTATTGCTAGCCAATTAGAATCAGCTGCTGGATTCTTGATGGAAAAAGAAATCAAGTTCATCGGCGGTGCAGTAGATAACCCAGAACGTCCATTCGTGGCAATCTTAGGTGGAGCGAAAGTTTCAGACAAGATCGGTGTTATCAACAGCTTATTAGACAAAGCTGATAAAGTTCTTATCGGTGGAGGAATGGCTTACACATTCTTCAAAGCAATGGGACGTGAAGTAGGTCTTTCATTATTAGAATTAGACCGCGTTGAATTAGCAAAAGAAATTATGGAAAAAGCTGGCGACAAATTAGTGTTACCAATCGATAACGTTGTTGCTAAAGAATTCTCTAACGATGCTGTAGCTACAATCGTTGATTCAGATTCTATCCCAGCAGACCAAGAAGGTTTAGATATTGGACCTAAGACAGTTGAATTATTTGCAAGCTACTTAAAAGATGCAAAAACTGTTGTATGGAATGGACCAATGGGTGTATTCGAATTACCAAACTTTGCTAAAGGAACTATCGGTGTATGTGAAGCTATCGCTAACCTAGAAGGCGCAACTACAATCATCGGTGGTGGGGACTCAGCTGCTGCTGCAATCTCACTAGGCTACGCTGACAAATTCACTCACATTTCAACAGGTGGTGGAGCTTCTCTAGAATATCTAGAAGGTAAAGAACTACCAGGTGTTGCTGCTATCAGTGATAAATAATTTTAAACATTTAAAAGGAGATGTTGTGTATATGCGTAAACCAATTATTGCCGGAAACTGGAAAATGAACAAAAACCCAAAAGAAACTCAAGCTTTTGTGGAAGCTGTTGTTGGTAAATTACCTTCAGGCGAACGCGTAGAAAGTGCTATTGCTGCTCCTGCAGTTGACTTAGTAACTTTATTAGAATATGCGAAAGGATCAGAATTAAAAGTAGCTGCTGAAAACTGCTACTTCGAAGATGCTGGTGCTTTCACTGGTGAAACTTCACCTAAAGTATTAGCAGAAATGGGCGTGCACTACGTAGTTATCGGCCACTCAGAACGTCGTGAATATTTCCACGAAACTGACGAAGATATCAACAAAAAAGCACATGCTATTTTCAGAAACGGCTTAACACCAATCATTTGTTGTGGTGAAACTTTAGAAACTTACGAAGCAGGAAAAGCTTCAGAATTCGTAGGCGGACAAGTTTCTGCAGCATTGAAAGGTTTATCAAACGAGCAAGTATCATCATTAGTGATTGCTTATGAACCAATCTGGGCTATCGGAACTGGTAAATCAGCATCTCAAGATGACGCTCAAAAAATGTGTAAAGTTGTTCGTGACGTTGTAGCAGCTGACTTCGGTCAAGAAGTTGCTGACAAAGTTCGCGTTCAATACGGTGGATCTGTTAAACCAGAAAACATTGCTGAATACATGGCTTGTCCAGACGTTGACGGAGCTCTTGTAGGTGGAGCAAGTTTACAACCAGATTCATTCTTAGCTTTATTGGAGGCAGTAAAATAATGGCAAAATCACCAGTTGCAATCATTATCTTAGATGGGTTCGGATGGAGACCAGAGGTTGAAGGTAATGCCGTTGCACAAGCAAAAAAACCAAATTTTGATCGTTATTATAACGAATTCCCTCATACAACATTAAAAGCTTCTGGATTAGATGTAGGTCTACCAGATGGCCAAATGGGGAACTCAGAAGTAGGTCATACAAACATCGGTGCTGGACGTATCGTTTACCAAAGCTTAACTCGTATCGACAAAGCAATCCAAGAAGGCGAATTCGAATCAAATCCAGCATTAAACGGTGCATTTAACCATGTTTTGGAAAATGGTTCTGCACTACACTTATTCGGATTATTATCTGATGGTGGGGTACACAGCCATATCAACCATTTATTAGCATTAGTGGAAACAGCTAAAGCAAAAGGAATCGACAAAGTGTACATTCATGCATTCATGGATGGACGTGACGTAGACCCTAAAGCTGGTCCTTCTTACATCAAAACTTTAGAAGACAAATTAGCTGAAGTAGGCGTTGGAGAAATCGCAACAGTTTCAGGTCGTTACTATGCAATGGACCGTGACAAACGTTGGGAACGTGTGAAATTAGCTTATGATGCAATCGCTCATAGCGAAGGACCACAATTCGAAAGCGCACAAGCTGTGATCGAAGATAGCTATGCTAAAGATGTTACAGACGAATTCGTTATTCCGTCAGTAATCGTTAAAGATGGCAAACCAGTGGCAAAAGTAGAAGACAACGATGCAATCATCTTCTTCAACTTCCGTCCTGACCGTGCAATCCAATTATCAAATGCGTTCACTGATAAAGAGTGGACTAACTTTGACCGTGGTGCACGTGCTACAAACGTTAAATTTGTGACAATGACTTTATATAACCCAAGCGTGGATGCAGAAGTTGCATTCCCCCCAATTCCAATGACAAACGTTCTTGGTGAAGTGTTATCTAAAGCAGGCCTTGCACAATTACGTATTGCCGAAACTGAAAAATATCCACACGTAACATTCTTCATGAATGGTGGACGTAACGAAGAATTCCCTGGTGAAAACCGTATTTTAATTCCTTCTCCAAAGGTTGCAACTTACGACTTGAAACCAGAAATGAGTGCTTACGAAGTAGGAGATGCATTATACAACTCAATCATCAATGATGAAAATGATGCCATCATCTTAAACTTCGCAAACCCAGACATGGTTGGACACTCAGGAATGTTAGAACCAACAATCAAAGCGATTGAAGCAGTGGACGAAAACTTAGGTAAAGTTGTTGACGCCATCCTTGCAAAAGGCGGTAGCGCAATTATCTTTGCTGACCACGGTAACTCAGAAACAATGATTACACCAGAAGGAACACCACATACTGCACATACAACAGTGCCAGTACCAGTGATTGTTACGAAGAAAGGTGTAACATTACGCGAGGGTGGACGTTTAGCAGACGTTGCTCCAACAATGCTTGATTTACTAAATGTGGAAAAACCAGAAGAAATGACTGGTGAATCATTAATCGAAAAATAAAGAAAACCTTATCAAAGGTTGAAAGTCTGATGATTTTCGATTAAAATAATAACGTACAAAATAAATATTAAAGGAGTTAATAAATCATGCCATTTATTACAGATGTATTAGCAAGAGAAGTACTAGACTCACGTGGGAACCCAACTATCGAAGTTGAAGTTTACACAGAAAGCGGAGCGTTCGGACGCGGTATGGTTCCTTCAGGAGCTTCAACTGGTGAATACGAAGCAGTTGAATTACGTGACGGCGACAAATCTCGTTACTCAGGAAAAGGAGTTCAAAAAGCAGTTGACAATGTAAACAACATTATCGCTGAAGCTATCTTAGGTTACGATGTTCGTGAACAAATGGCGATCGACAAATTAATGATCGAATTAGATGGTACTCCAAACAAAGGTAAATTAGGAGCTAACGCAATCTTAGGCGTATCTATCGCTGTAGCACGCGCAGCTGCTGACTACTTAGATCAACCTTTATACCAATACTTAGGCGGATTCAACACTAAAGTATTACCAACACCAATGATGAACATCGTTAACGGTGGATCTCACTCAGATGCTCCAATCGCATTCCAAGAGTTCATGATCTTACCTGTTGGTGCTCCTTCATTCAAAGAAGCTTTACGTTGGGGTGCTGAAGTATTCCACGCATTGAAAGGTATCTTACACGACCGCGGTTTAGTAACTGCAGTAGGTGACGAAGGTGGTTTCGCTCCAACATTCGAAGGAACTGAAGATGCTGTAGAAACAATCTTAGCAGCAATCAGAAAAGTAGGTCTAGAACCTGGTAAAGATGTTTACTTAGGATTTGACTGTGCTTCATCTGAATTCTTCAAAGATGGCGTATATGACTACACAATCTTCGAAGGCGAAAAAGGTGCTAAACGTACTCCAGCTGAACAAGTTGAATACTTAGCTGAATTAGTTGAAAAATACCCAATCATCACAATCGAAGACGGCTGTGACGAAAACGACTGGGATGGATGGAAATTATTAACTGAACGCTTAGGCGGTAAAGTTCAATTAGTTGGTGACGACTTATTCGTAACAAACACTGAAATCTTATCTCGTGGTATCGAACAAGGTATTGCAAACTCAATCTTAATTAAAGTTAACCAAATCGGTACTTTAACTGAAACATTCAACGCAATTGAAATGGCTCAAAAAGCTGGTTACACTGCAGTTGTTTCACACCGTTCTGGTGAAACTGAAGATGCTACAATTGCTGACATCGCAGTTGCAACAAACGCTGGACAAATCAAGACTGGTTCATTAAGCCGTACAGACCGTATTGCTAAATACAACCAATTATTACGTATTGAAGATCAATTAGGTGACTTAGCTGTTTACCAAGGTCTATCAGCGTTCTACAACTTAAAAAACAAATAATTCCTAGGAATTAGGGAGGGGAAGCAGATTTGCTTCCCCTCCTTTTTTGTGCAAAAATTGAGAGATTCAACCGAAGGTTGAAAGGATAAGAAACAGCGCTT
>JUUF01000299.1 GCA_001058355.1 Carnobacterium maltaromaticum | reverse complement strand
AACCAACGAACCACTTAGACGTAGATGCTAAAGATGAGTTAAAACGTGCATTACAAGAATATAAAGGAAGTATATTAATGGTGTGTCACGAGCCTGAATTTTACGAAGGATTAGTGACAGATATTTGGGATTTCTCAAAATTCGCATAAAAATTAAATTCTTCACTTTTAGGGAAGAAAGTTGATACAACCGTTTTCAAAACAGTGCTCAAACATGCTTTGAGCGCTGTTTTTTTGTGCAAAAAATCATGGCAAATCATAAGGTATAGTCTTAAAACGCGATGTCTATGGGATTTGTTCAATTCATTTGAATTTCAAATGGAATTCATGAAAGAAAATGAAAGTATGAATTTTCTAGGAAAAATAGATTTTTACATACTTCATTTTCAAAAAAAGTAGGGTTGAATTTATAAAATATTTACAGTAGAATATGCGCTGTAGAAAAGGTTTTAACAAATTTTATATATAGTGTGAATTGTGTAGAAAGTATGAAATCTGTTGCGTCTTTTCGAGCAGTATTGTTCGTGAAATCACGAACAAAAATAAAATAAAAAGAAAAGGAAGTGTCCAAATGAAAGATATCTTTAGCAAGCGTCAACGTTTCTCATTACGTAAATTGACGATTGGCGTATGCTCAGTCTTATTAGGAACAACGATTTTTGCTACAAACGCAGTAGCAGCAGAAGAAGTATCTGCTACAGCAGCTGAAGCAACAACGACAGCGGCTGCGCCGGCAACAACCGCTGAGGCAACTACTGAGGCTGAAACAACTGCAGCACCAGCGGCTACAGAAGAAAC
>JUUF01000298.1 GCA_001058355.1 Carnobacterium maltaromaticum | reverse complement strand
TTTTGTTAAGTCGTATACTTGGAAATTCTTGTATGTCGCAAGTAGGTGGTGTTTGTATAAAACAATTCCTAATTGATTGTCAACATAAGTAGCATCTTCTAATACAGAATCCATAGAGTAGTTTAATTCTGGATAAGTGCTGTATAGTTCGTTGTACGCTTTGTCTTCACCCTTACGTGTTGCGAAAGCACTGAAGAAGAATACAAGAGCAATAATACCAGCGATACCAGCAACGATGTATGCGAATTGACGGTCTTTGTCAAATTCGTAAACAGAAACATAGTATTCCGTTTCAGCTAGTTTTGAAACTGTCTCATTTTCTCTAATCAAATCTTTAAAGTTGATAGTGTAGTCACGGATGGCACCGTCTGCACCGGATTTACGCATCTTAGCAGCAACAATCACTGGAGTATCTACATCAGCAGATTTAATTTTATCAGCTAACTTATCTCCTTTTTTAATTTCGATAGTTGAATAACCGTAATCATCCGTATCTACTCCTGAAAATTCGATAAAATAGAGGTCTGTGTCACTTTCTCTGACACTTCCGATAGAATCTGGTTGAGTGTACGTAATTTTTACAGCTACCGTTTCTTCGTCTTTCATTGTAGAAGTACCAAAGATTTTACCTTGTTTGTATAAGTTATCAGCAGTTTGATAGAACTGGAAGTATCCAAGCGCGCCAAGAGCAACGATGATAGAGAGAACTCCAGCGATGATTAAGCCGATAATGGTTTTAGTACTGCGTTTTTCAGTCATGATTATTCTCCTTTAAAATGGGTTGTATGATAGATATAATATACCACAAACAATTTTGAACTGCAAAATAAATTTTTCACTTTAATAAAGAGAATTTATTTGGTGTGTGCATAAAAAAATCCGACCCGCATTGCGAGTCGGAGGGTGGGTTTAGTACTGGGGAAGGGGAAATCGCAGAAATCACAGGAATCACTTGCGCTAGTGATTCCTCTTCATAATTATACGCATCTACTTCGGCGCAGTGGTTTATTGACATT
>JUUF01000297.1 GCA_001058355.1 Carnobacterium maltaromaticum | reverse complement strand
TTCGAATCTGCCCCCCTCCATTATTTGGAATTGAATTTTCAAAAACTATATAGGGGTATAGTTTAAAGGTAGAACAGCGGTCTCCAAAACCGTTAGTGTGGGTTCGATTCCTGCTACCCCTGTTTTAAATATTATTATGGCGACCGTGGCGAAGTGGTTAACGCATCGGTTTGTGGCACCGACATTCGGGGGTTCGATTCCCCTCGGTCGCCTATCTTGGGGTATAGCCAAGCGGT
>JUUF01000004.1 GCA_001058355.1 Carnobacterium maltaromaticum | reverse complement strand
GTGCCGGTTCGACCCCGGCCGCCGGTATACGCGTGACGACAAGGGCTATAGGACCTTGTCTTTTTTTATTTTGAACTTTATAGATGCTAAAAGTTACTAGAAATTTCTATAATAATCAATTTATAGTGCATTCTTATTTAGTAAAATAAATGAATCAACTTTAAAAATCATACAGGAGAAAATAATGGTCTCGACAATACAAAATACAGCAATATCAATTCTTATTTATTTTTTAGTAGTCCTCTTGTCTTATGGGCTATATCATTTACTGAAAAAATGGATTAAGTCAGAAGAATACTTAAAAATAGCAAGGGATATCTTTAAGACAACTTTGTTTTTAGCGATTCTTGTAACTTTTCAAATAAGCACTTCTATGTCTTTTGTGTTTGATTTGCCACTTCTTATCGTATATGGAGTTATAGCAATCGTTTTTCTTTTCGTATTTACTAAAAAAGAAAGCAATGAATTTGCTCTACATACAAAAGTGTCTGCTATCCTATTGACGCCGATTATTGAGGAAATAATTTGTAGAGAGATTGCTTATAATGCTGAAAATATCGTCTTTTCATTTATACTTGGAACAGTCGTTTTTATTGTTTTTCATTTTGCTTTTGATGTTAAAAGTATTATTTATTTCTTTTGTCTAGCATGCCTTCTATTTGGGTTGAGGATGCAATCAGGTTCCGTTTTGAATTCGATGTTACTACATTCGATGATTAATTTCATAATAATCTATAGAAAGTAAGGAAGTTCAACTAAGTGGGCTTCCTTTTTTATATGCTATTAGTGACACTACAGCGTGTATCGTTTATAATGGAAAGGATAATAGAAATAATTTTGTTTATTTCAAATTTAAGGAGGTAAGTATGCGAATCGGTATATTTACAGATACGTACTTTCCACAAGTGAGTGGAGTTGCGACTTCAATACGTGTATTAAAAGAGGATTTAGAAAGACAAGGGCATAAGGTAATTATTTTTACAACAACAGATCCAAAGGTAACGGAACCGGAAGAGAATATTGTTCGATTGGGAAGTATTCCGTTCTTTGCTTTCAAGGATCGTCGTGTGGCGATTCAAGGTCTAGGAAAAGCTTACCGAATTGCGAAAGAAAATGAATTGGATATCATTCATACTCAGACGGAGTTTAGTCTGGGGTTGGCAGGTAAATTAATTGCTGCGATGTTGAAGATTCCAACGATTCATACGTACCATACAATGTATGAAAAATATTTACACTATGTTGCAAAAGGGAAAGTGCTACGTCCAAGTCACGTGGCGTATATCTCGAAAGCATTTTGTAATCAAACAAGTGGAGTGGTTGCTCCAAGTCAAATGACAAAAGATAAGCTGATTGAGTATGGAGTGCTTCAGGAAGTTCGAGTGATTCCAACAGGAGTCGTTGTTCCTCCGCAAGAGCCAGACGTTGCTAATGCTTTAAGAAGTGAACTTGGCTATTCAGATGATGAAGTGGTGCTTCTATCTCTTAGTCGTTTGTCTCAAGAAAAAAATATCGCTGCGGTGATTGCTGCATTACCAGCTATTGTGGAAAGTAAGCCAAATGTGCGCTTATGTATTGCTGGTGGTGGACCTGAAAGAGAAAAATTGGAAGCACAAGTAGCAGAACTTGGCATAACCGATTTTGTTCAATTTGTGGGCGAAATCAAAAATGAAATGGTTTATAAGTACTATCAAATGGCGGACCTTTATGTGAATGCATCTGAATCTGAAAGCCAAGGATTAACTTACCTAGAGGCACTTGTTAACCGTGTTCCAGTCATTGCTAAGAAGAACGATTACTTAAGCAGTCTTATTACAGCAGATGCTTTAGGAATGTTATTTGAAACAGATGCGGATATTGCGGATTGTGTCTTAGGCTATATTGAAAACCAATTAGGAAATGAAGCTGAAGTTTCAGCGTTACAAGACCAGTTATTAGCTGAAATTTCTTCTGAAACTTTTGGAGAAAGAATTGTAGATTTCTATGAGGCTGCGATTAACGGCTATCAATGGAATCAAGAACATTCTCATAATATTATGAACCTCATGAAATTTTTACGTTTATCGACGAACGAGTTAAAGGATGAAGAAAATGACCATTAAAACAATTGGATTTATCGGAACAGGCGTGATGGGAAAATCTATGATTCGTCATCTGCTAAAAAAATATAAGGTTGTTGTGTATAACCGTACTAAAGAAAGAGCATTAGACCTTTTAGAAGAGGGAGCAACTTGGGCGGATACGCCTACTGATGTAGCTAATGCAGCAGATGTAGTGTTAACCATCGTTGGTTATCCAAAAGATGTGGAAGAAGTGTATTTCGGTGACCAAGGGATCTTCAAGTCTACGAAAGAGCATCTCGTGGTGGTGGACCTTACTACAAGTACACCAACTTTAGCTAAACGTATCGCCGAAGAAGCTGCAGCACGCTCATGGGAAGCGCTAGACGCACCTGTATCAGGTGGCGATCTTGGTGCTAAAAACGGAACGCTTTCTACGATGGTGGGTGGTACAGAAGAAACATTAGAAAAAGTATATCCAGTATTAGATTGCTTCTCTAAGACGATTACACTGCAAGGCTCAGCAGGGGCTGGTCAACATACGAAAATGGCCAATCAAATTATGATTGCAGGAACGATGACAGGCTTAACAGAGATGCTTGTTTATGCGAAAGCAGCAGGTTTAGACATGGACAAGGTATTACAAACAGTTGGCGCAGGAAGTGCCGCAAACTGGTCACTTTCAAATTACGGGCCTCGTATTTTAAAAGAAGATTATTCTCCAGGTTTCTTTGCAAAACATTTCCTAAAAGACTTAGGAATTGCACTGGATGAAGCTGAAAGAATGCGTCTATTTTTACCGGCAACACTACAAGCGAAAAAACTATATGAAACGCTTTGTGATGATGGCTTTGCAGACGATGGAACTCAAGCTTTAATCAAATTATATTGGAACCTACCAAATGAATAAAAAACTCTTAAATAGAGTGGTTATTCTTACTATCAGAGATGGGTTTTATGGTAGAATAGTGAAAGAAAGTTTGAAAGGGGTAGTAATGATATGAAACCTTCACAATTGGTGGCAATTGTCCAACGTTTACAAACAATGGCGGCACAAGATTCAGATATCGAGGTGCGTCGCTTCGAAAAAGATGGCGTTGAAAAAGCTATCGTTACTTTTAATCAAGAAACAAGTAGTTTTGAATTAGTAGAGGTAGAAACAAATCAAACATTCCAATTTGATGATATTGATTTAGTGACAATTGAAATTTTTGAAATGTTACAAGATTAAAATAATAACTGTGAGTAAAGCCACGGCGCAGAGTGTCTGTGCTGTGGCTTTTCAATATATTAGATGAGGATTGAAATAAATGAAAATTGCGTTATTAGGATTTGGAACAGTCGGTAGTGGTGTATACAATATTTTAAAGAAAAATGCATCAAAATTAGAACGCGTTCTTCCAGAAGAAATTGAAATTAAGACAGCATTAGTAAGAGACCCAGAATTGATGGAACAAACAGATGTTGTATTTACAAACAATATTAACGACATCGTTCACGACCCTGAAATTGAATTAGTGGTTGAAGTAATGGGTGGCATTACAACGGCTTATGAATATGTGAGAGCTTGTTTACTCGCTAAAAAATCTGTTGTTACAGCCAATAAAAATCTGATTGCCGTTCACGGAGTGGAATTAACAACACTAGCTAAATTAGAAGATGTGTACTTGTACTATGAAGCAAGTGTTGGTGGTGGAATTCCTGTTCTTCGTCCGATGGTGCAACACTTTGAAACAAATGAAGTGGAATCGATTGTTGGTATTGTCAATGGAACAACAAACTTCATTTTAAGTTCTATGGAAAAAGAAGGACTCAGCTACGAAGCAGCATTAAAGATTGCTCAAGAAAAAGGATTTGCTGAAGCGGATCCTACAAGCGACGTAGAAGGTCACGATGCAGCTTATAAATTAATGATTTTAACGCGTTTAGCTTACGGTGTGAACGTGACTTTTGAAGAAGTTGTTAAAACAGGAATTTCTGGAGTCACTACTGCTCACATGAAGATGGCTTCTGAGAATGGGTATGCGATTAAACTTCTAGCCAAAGCTCTTAGTGATGGCGAAAAAGTTTCGCTTGAAGTGGCACCGACTTTCGTACCAGCAAATCATTTATTAGCGCAAGTTCATTATGAAAACAACGCGATTTCTGTAACAGGAAATGCAGTGGATGAAGTTCTATTTTACGGAAAAGGAGCAGGCTCACTTCCAACAGCAACAAGTGTCTTAGCAGACGTGGTTGAAGTACTTCGCCGCAAAGTTAATGGTAGTGCGGTGGAAACATTTGGCCGTGTAGACAGCCCATTAGTGGAATTCAGTCCAGAGGCTGCGACAAGTTCTTATTTCGTCTATGGAAAAGGAAACTTGGAAGAAGCTCCGTTTAATGGAGAAATTGTATCAAACAGCCAAGGTGAATTCGGAGTTCGCTATACAGCTTTAACTGTAAGTGAGCTAGCCAAAGTAAAAGAAGCTTTTGCTCATCTAAATGAAGTCGCTATTTATCCAATCTTGGAGGAAGCATAATGGCAGTAACAATTAAAGTTCCAGCAACTTCAGCCAATATCGGACTTGGATTCGATTCGCTTGGGATTGCAGTGAATTTATATTTAACACTTCACGTAGGAGAACCTTCTAGCGAATGGGTGATTGCACATCCGTTTGGAGAAGAAATCCCTACGAATGAAGAAAACTTAATTATCGAGACGGCTTTAAAAGTTTGCCCAACATTAGCACCGCATAAACTCGTATGCGAAAGTGAGATTCCTTTAACAAGAGGACTTGGAAGTAGTTCAAGCGCGATTGTTGCTGGAATCGAATTAGCTAATGTATTAGGCAACTTACAGTTAACAAACGACGAGAAAGTCAAATGGGCAACTCTTTTCGAGGGACATCCTGACAATGTGGCACCGGCAATCTTAGGGGGCGTCGTTGTCGCAACTTATGATCACCACACGCAAGAAGTGTTGACGGTTCATAAAAATGTGGAAGCACCGATTGCAATGGTCGCTGTGATTCCAAACGTTCAATTATCAACGAAGAAGAGCCGTGGTGTACTACCAAGTTCGCTAGCATACGGTGAGGCAGTCGAAGCAAGTAGCCGCAGTAATGTCTTAGTGGCAGGATTAATGGTCGAAGATTGGAAAGTCATTTCTTCAATTGTTGAAAAAGATTTATTCCATGAAACGTATCGTTCAACCCTTGTTCCTTGGATGGAAGAGGTTCGTACGATTACAAAGCAGGAAGGCCTTGATACATGCGGAACTTACCTAAGTGGAGCAGGCCCAACGGTGATGACGTTTGTTCATAAAGAACAAGTTGATCGTTTTGTACAAACATTAGAAAAGTATTTAGAAACAACGCTGAAAGATTGCGCGATTCGTGTGCTCGAAATTGATGCACAAGGCGTTTACGTAAAGTAGAAGGAGAACTATGGCACTATTCAAACCAACGTGGTTTAAAAAGACCTTTCAAGAGATTACCGTTCCTTTCTTACAAGAGAATGGAATCGAAGTTGTCTTAACCGATTTAGATAATACGCTAATTGGCTGGGACGAAAAAGAAATCGATGAAAACTTACTTGCCTGGGTACGTTCATTAAAAGAAGCAGGCATTAAGATTGTTCTTGTATCGAATAATAATGAACATCGTATCAAAGATGCTGCTGAAAAGTTGGATGTCCCATATGTGTATCCTGGCTTGAAGCCACTGCACAAGGGGTTCAAAGCGGCAAAACAATTACTGGATTTTGATAAAGCGAAGACGGTAATGGTGGGCGACCAACTATTGACAGATATTCTAGGAGCGAATACATTTGGAGTTAGAACCATTATCGTAAAACCTAGAAAAGAGAGCGATGCTTGGAAAACAAAAATCAATCGTTTCTTTGAAAAAGGAATTTTTGTAGTGACACAAGGTGTGTCTTATCATAAGAAATGGGAGGAGGATTAATCATGGAACAGTATGTATGTATTGGATGTGGAGCAACAATCCAAACGGAAGATCCAAAGGGAACGGGGTACACACCGCAAAGTGCATTAAATAAAATGCTGGAAAGTGAAGGCCCTCTCTATTGCCAACGTTGTTTTAGACTCCGCAATTATAATGAGTTACAACCGGCATCTCTAACAGACGATGACTTTTTAAAGATGTTAAGTAGTATCGCGGATGAAGATGCGCTAGTTGTGTTTGTAGTTGACTTATTCGATTTATATGGAAGTATGATTTCTGGTTTGAAACGTTTTGTGGGAGATAACCCGATTTTATTCGTAGCTAACAAGGTGGATTTATATCCAAAATCGGTGAACCGTAATCGTCTGAAAGCGTGGATTGAACGTCATGCAAAAGAGTACGGTATTAAACCAGTCGACACCCTTCTTGTGAGTGGCCATAAACGTATTCAAATTGATGAGTTGTTAGAGAAGATTAACGAGTACCGTAAAGGGAAAGATGCATATGTCGTTGGGGTAACAAACGTAGGAAAATCAACGCTAATTAATAAGTTGATTCAAAGTATTGGTGAAACAGGCGAAGTGATTACGACGTCTCAATATCCAGGAACAACTCTTGGGCAAATTGATATTCCATTCGATGAACATTCATCATTAGTGGACACACCAGGAATTATTCACCGTCATCAAATTACTCACTACTTAGCGGAAAAAGAAATGAAGAAAGTCTTACCGCAAAAAGAGTTGCAACCAAAGACTTTCCAATTAAATAGCGAGCAAACGATTTTTATCGGTGGCTTGATTCGTGTTGATTACGAACAAGGAGAACGAAATTCATTTACCTTCTACACACCGCAAACAATCGACTTGCATCGCACGAAGTTGGAGAAGGCGACTGAGTTTTACGAAAAACATGCAGGAACACTTCTAACTCCACCAACAGGAGACAATATGAAGTTGTATCCAAAACTAGTGAAGAAGACATTTACGATTAAAGAGAAAACGGACTTAGTGATTGCAGGCCTTGGTTGGGTAACGATTCAACAACCAGGTACGGTATCGGTATGGAGTCCTAAAGAAGTTGACGTGATTCAACGTCAATCGATTATTTAAAGAAAGGAGAGCTTTCATGGAATTAAAAGGGAAAGAAAGACAGTTCTTCAAAAAAGAAGCACACTCGTTGAAACCAATCTTCCAAATCGGGAAAGGCGGACTTAGCGAAGAGATGATTCATCAAATTCAAAATGCTGTTGAGAAACGCGAATTGATTAAAGTGACTTTATTACAAAACACATTAGAGGAACCACAAGAAGCTGCCGAGACGATTGCCGAGGCAACTGGAAGTACGATCATTCAAGTGATTGGGCATACAATTGTGTTATATAAAGAAGCACGAAATCCAAAACATAGAGATCTTTCAGTACGATTTGCAGAATTCAAAAAAAGAGGTCGATAGACGATGGTTGCTGAACTCAATATTTTTTCTGAGACATTAAATAAAACTGAAAAATTTGGTAACGAGCTACCGGTAGAACGTGTAGGGCTTATCGGTGGTAGTTTTAACCCTCCACATATTGCGCATTTAATTATGGCAGAACAAGCACGTGTGCAATTAGGATTAGATAAGGTTTACTTTTTACCGAGCCATATTCCGCCGCATGTGGATGAGAAAAAGACTATTGATGCGAGTACTCGTGTGGAGATGACACGTCTTGCGATTCAAGATAATATTTATTTTGATATCGAGACGATTGAACTCGAGCGTAATGAGAAGAGTTATACGTATGATACGATTCAGCTCTTAAAGAGACGAAATCCGAATACGGAATATTACTTTATCATTGGTGGAGACATGGTGGATTATTTACCGACTTGGCACCGTGTGGATGAATTAGTTCATGAGGTGCAATTTGTCGGAGTGGAACGCCCAGGATACGAAAAAGAAACACCGTATCCAGTGCTATGGATTACTGCACCAAAAATGGATATTAGTTCGACACAAATCCGCAAAAATGTTCTATTCCAACAAAGTATTAAATATTTGGTACCAGAATTAGTGGAAGCCTATATCGCAGAAAAGGGGTTGTATTTAGAATGAGCGAAGTACAAAGCTTTGAACCTTATACAACAATGACAAGAGAAGAGTTGTTGTCTCATGTCCAGTCAAATATGAGTGACAAGAGATATCAACACTGCCTGCGTGTCGAACGAAAAATATTAGAATTAGCAAAACTCTACGGCGTCGATGAAAAAGCAGCTGCGTTTGTGGGATTAGCGCATGATTATGCTAAAGAAATCCCAGTGGAAAAACAACAAGCTCTCGCCAAAGAAATCGGACTTCCTGAAATGTATCACCATGAAGGCTCTGAAATTCTACACGGACCGATTGGAGCGTATTTGATTTCAAACCTATGCGGAGTAAAAGACGAAGCGTTGTTAGATGCCATTCGTGAGCATACGATTGGAGGGCTTCAAATGAGTCTACTTTCGAAGTGTCTCTTTGTGGCAGATGCAATCGAAGACGGAAGAGATTATCCAGGGGTGGATACTGCTCGTGAGATTGCAGCGAAGAATATCGATGATGCGGTCTTTTATTTATTGAAGCATACATTGGAATTTTTATTGGAAAAAGAAGTAACTATTTTTCCAAAAACAATAGAAGTTTATAATCATTATTTGAAACAAAGAAAAGGAGAATAGAATGGAACATACAAGTAAAAAATTATTACAAGTTGTTTTAGATGCTTGTGAAGACAAGTTAGCACAAGAAGTGGTTGCACTAGATGTAGCAAGTCTTACACCAGTTGCTGAATATTTCGTGATTACACACGGTAAAAACGAAAAGCAAGTTCAAGCAATTGTCGATGCTGTAGAAGAAGCGGTTGAAAAAGAAGGCTTCGAAGTAAGAAGTATCGAAGGTAAAGATGGTGGCAAATGGATTTTAATGGACTTAAACGATGTGATTGTCCATGTATTCTATTATGCAGATCGCGAATTCTATAATTTGGAAAAATTATGGAGTGATGCACCAATCGTGAATATTGTGAGTGAAAACTAATGAACTATCAAAAATTTGCTCATGTATATGACCAAGTGATGGATCAACAACTCTACGAGGAATGGACGGACTATGCAGTTCGTTCTTTTTCGCATAGTGCCAAAAGACCGGTTCGTAAAGTAATGGAACTGGCTTGTGGGACAGGTGAAGTATCGATGCGTCTGGACGATAAAGGATACGAAGTGATTGGTGTTGATTTATCCAAGAATATGTTAGAAATTGCCGAAAAGAAAGCTCAAGGTAGATCTATCGAATGGCTTCAAGCGGATATGCGAGTGCTCGATGATGTGCCGACAACAGACGCCGTAACGCTGTTTTCAGATTCGCTCTGTTATTTAACGGACTTTGAGGATGTTGTTTCAGTCTTTGAAGCAGTGTACGACCATTTAGAAGAGGGTGGCATTTTCCTTTTTGATGTTCATTCGCTCTATCAAATGCAAGAAGTCTTTCCAGGATACCAATATCATTTCGTGGAAGACGATTTTGCATTTCTATGGCAAAGCTATGAATTAGACGAGCCAGGCAGTGTAGAACATGTAATTGATATGTATATTAAACAAGAAGACGGCAACCTGTACGAGCATTTCCAAGAAGTACATGAGGAACAAACTTTCCCGATTGAAATGTACGAAGCAGCGCTGGAGATGGTCGGATTCACAAATATCAAAGTGAAGGCTGACTTTGGGCAAAGCGAAGTACAAGAAACGAGTCCGCGTTGGTTCTTCCAAGCGGTGAAATGAGGCTTGTGTATGAAGGTATGTGGAGTAATCGCAGAATTTAATCCATTTCATCAAGGTCATGCTTATTTGTTAGAACAAGCACGCAAAAAAACGGGGGCTGATGTTCTTGTTGTGGTGATGAGCGGCAACTGGGTGCAACGAGGCGAACCTGCCATCGAGCAGAAATGGAGCCGAGCAAAAGTCGCGCTTCAAAACGGAGCCGATGTTGTCATCGAGATGCCGACTGCGGTGAGCTGTCAAGCTACAGACCGCTTTGCAAGAGGAGCAGTAGAAATTTTGCAAAAGGTCGGATGCGATTCTTTAGCATTTGGTTGCGAAAGTGGCGACGTAGCATTTTTCGAAGAAGCTGTATCTCAGCGTGAAGCCATTGAAAAAGAAATTAGTTGCTTTGTAGAAGAGAAGCGTTCACTAACTTTTGCAAGCCAATTAACGCAGCTCGCAGTGAAAGAGTTTGGAGAAGAAAGTGTCCTCGTAGAAGCTTTGCAGTCACCAAATCAACAATTGGGATTAGTCTACGCCGTTGAAAATGCGAAGTGTGAACATCCAATGCAGATTATTCCAATTACCCGAGTAGGAAGTGGACATTTGGATGATGCGTTAGACAAGACCGCTTTTGCCAGTGGGACAGCCCTCAGAAAAGCGTTAAAAGGGAATCGCGATGAGAAAGTATTACGAGAACAACTTTCCTATGTACAATTCGATGAAGAAGAGTACAAAAACGATTGGAGCTACTATTGGCCACTCTTGAAGAGTATCGTTTTAAGAAGTACTGATGAAGAGTTACGCACCATTTATCAAATGGAAGAAGGTATCGAGAATCGCTTGAAGGAAGCTGTTCGAACTTCTTCGACGATTGAGGAGTGTTTCCAATATCTCAAAAACAAACGTTGGAGTTGGGCAAGGTTGCAACGACTTCTCGTTTATGTTTTACTTGGTGTAACCAAAGTGGAAATGGAAGACTATTGGAGCAGTCCAATTGAGCAAGGGACAGTTCTTGGATTTACTTCTAAGGGCCAAGAATGGTTGAAGAATATGAGAGAAGTAGAGTCATTCCGTTTAATTACCAATTACGCAGCGCATAAAGATGAACGCCAAGAAAGTTGGGATTTATTGTATGATTTCTGGAATCCATCCAAGCAAATTTCTGCAACGGTCTTTAAGCCTGTTCAAGTGAACAAAGAGGAAGGATTTTAATCTCTGTTTTTTCAAGCTTGTAAAGTAAAAAGCTTTGACAAACTTTCAATAAACTAGTATAATTCAGTATGTTGCTTTAGGGGTGAAAATTGTGAAAATATCAGTTAAACAACTTCAGGATTCTCAAGGGATTCCAAATTACTTTGATACAGAAATTAATGTGGAAGAGGCATTAAAACGACGAGATGATTCTATTCTTGCTGTTTCGCCAGCACACATCAAAGGATTTCTTGTTTATCAAAACGAATCAGTTGTAGCGCAATTTACTTGCGATGTTGATATCACACTTCCTTCATCCAGGTCTTTAGAGCCAGTGGTAGTTCCACTCCACATTGATATTGTGGAAAGATATGTCCCATCCCATTACTCAGTTGATGAGAAAGAGCTAACAGAAATTGTGATGCCTCTTGATGGTGATTGGGTTGACTTAGAACCCGCTGTGGAAGATCATATTTTACTTTCAATTCCTTTACAAGTCTTATCGCAAGAGGAATTGAGTGAAGATAAAATGCCTTCTGGAAACGATTGGGAGGTTGTAACGCAAGAAGCTCTTGAAGAGCGACGCAAACAACAAAAAGAACAATCGGTTGATCCAAGGCTAGCGTCTTTACAGTCTTTCTTCGAAAAGGATGAGACTGAGAAGTAAAAAGCATTATGTAAAGAAGATTGATTAGGAGGTGTACAAAAATGGCAGTACCAAAACGTAAAACATCAAAAGCGAGAAAAGCAAAACGTCGTACTCACTTCAAATTAGAAGTTCCAGGTTTGAGCGCATGCCCATCATGTGGAGCATTAAGAAAGAGCCATCACGTTTGTCCTGAGTGTGGTTCATACGACGGAAAAGAAGTTGTTTCTAAAGAAGCATAATCATAAACGTTACAAAACCTTAGACAGTTGTCTAAGGTTTTTTCTTTTTTAAGATTAAAAAGTACAGATGTATCAAAAATGATACGT
>JUUF01000032.1 GCA_001058355.1 Carnobacterium maltaromaticum | reverse complement strand
AACACGTCCACGCAATTGATACAACTGCGAAAGCCCCATATGATCCGCATTTTCAATAAAGAGGGTATTAACGTTTGGAATATCCACTCCGGTTTCGATAATCGTGGTCGTCACTAACACATCGTATTCCCCTTCGATAAATTGGTAGAGAATATTCTCTAGCGTCGTCTCACTCATTTGACCATGAATCACACCGACACGACATCCTGGGACAAGAGCTCTCAGTTCATCGGCCTTCTTCTCAATCGTCTCCACACGATTATATAAATAGAAGACTTGTCCGCCACGAGCCATTTCACGTTCGATGCCGTCACGAATCGTCATCGGGTTTTGTTCCATTACGAAAGTTTGAACCGGATAACGGTTTGCTGGTGGTGTCTCGATAACGGATAAATCACGCACTCCAAGCATGGACATATGCAACGTTCTTGGAATTGGTGTTGCCGTTAGCGTCAATACATCCACTTGCGATTTCAATTGTTTCAAACGTTCCTTATGCTTCACTCCAAAGCGTTGTTCTTCGTCGACAATGAGGAGTCCTAAGTCTAAAAACTGTACGTCTTTTGAAAGCAGACGGTGCGTTCCGATGACGATATCGACTGCACCCTTACGAAGCTTCTCAATCGTTTCTTCTTGTTCTTTTTTACTGCGGAAACGACTTAATAATCCGATGGTAAATGGATAATCCGAGAAGCGTTGTACGAAATTTTCGTAATGTTGCTCGGCAAGAATCGTTGTTGGTACCAAAACGGCCGCTTGTTTTCCATCCATGACCGCCTTAAAGACCGCACGCATGGCTACTTCCGTCTTCCCGTATCCAACATCTCCGACAAGCAGACGGTCCATCGGTTTATCCTTTTGCATGTCTTCCTTAATTTCCGCCACACTTCGCAATTGGTCTTGCGTCTCCGTGTACGGAAAGGCCTGTTCGAATTCTTGTTGTTCCACCGTATCGCGGCTAAACGCATATCCTTTCTCGGCGTCACGTTTGGCATAGAGTTCGATGAGTTCATCAGCGATATCCTCAATCTTGGCCGTTACTTTGCGTTTCGTCTTCGCCCATTCCGTACCGCCCAATTTATTGAGTTTTGGAACTTTTGCATCCGACGACACATATTTTTGAACGAGCTTAATTTGAGAAACCGGAACGAATAGATTTCCGCCATCTTGGTAGTGAATCGACATGTAGTCTTGGTGGATACCACCAATTTCGAGCGTCTCCATCCCTTGGTACACACCGACCCCGTGATTCACGTGAACCACATAGTCTCCAACGGCTAACTCAGTGTAGCTCTTCAAACGTTCCGCGTTCGAGATTTTTTGATTTCGTGGTGCACGTTTCGTGAGTTTATTGAATAATTCGCGTTCCGTTAAAACGGCAAATTTATCTTCCGGCAGCTCAAATCCATTATGCATCTTGCCGACCATGATTTGAAGTTGCCCTTCTAGCACGGCCCCGTTTGAAATCACACTCTTAATGTCAAAATCCGCAAAGGTTTGTTCGACCTTTTGAGCGCGTTTAGCATCATCGACTAAGACGATAACTGTTGCGCCTTGTTTCTTCCAGCGGTCTGCTTCGACTTTCACCATCGGCATTTGCGAGAAGAACTGTGTCATCGTGCGCGTCGTAATTGGATGAATCGCATCGAGTGCGAGTCTTCCAAGCCCTTTTTGAAAAATGGCTAAATACGTTCTCGAGAGCGGACTTTCTTTTAATACTTTTCGTCCATCTTGAACAAGCGACAATCCAGAAGCAATCGCACCCGTTTCGATATGGTGCGTCTTCCAATAGCCTGCCTCTTCTTCTAAGGTTTTGCTTTTTTCGATAAAACGAGCGTAGTCATCAATAATGAGGTACGCATCTTTAGAAACGTAATCTAATAAGCTAGTCTTCTCTGGATAAATACATTCCAAGAAGTACGTTAAGTTCGAGGGGATTTCCCCATTTTCTAATTGTGCATCGATAGCTTGTTGAATATTTTTAACTTGATCTTTTCGCTCTGGACTTTGAGCCGCCTTCACATCCTTTTCATAGAGCGCATGAATCTTGGTTTGTGCCTTCCATACTGCTTCCTTTTGAAGTGGCAAGTCTGTTGCTGGTAAAATGCGCACTTCTTGAATCACATCCATTGAACGTTGTGTTTCCGCATTAAACATACGAATCGAATCCACTTCCGTATCAAAGAAGTCCAGACGTAGTGGATACTCTTGGTCTAATGGATAAATATCGACAATACTTCCACGAAGGGCAAATTCACCAGGAGTCGCCACCATATTTTCACGACGATATCCTAATTCCACTAACTGCTCTACAAAGGCGTCCATCGATTCGATTTCAGACCCCATTGCGAGTTCAATCGAGCTCTTCTTCCATACCGCTGCTGGCACTAAGAGCTTTTGAATCCCAGAGAGCGGTACGATGACGATACCCTTTTGCCCACGACTTAAGAAATCAAGCGTGCGAATGCGTTGGCTCACCACATCCGGCGACACTACTGAGAAATCCGCCGCAAGCGACTCTTCTACCGGGAAAAGGTGTACAACCTCATCGTCATACCACTCCGATAACTCTTCGTAGGTTTGCGTTGCTTGTAAGAGCGTTGGCGTCACAATCACTAATTGCTTGTCTAATTTCTCAAATGCGCATGACTCGGCCAAATGCTTTACAGATCCACTGAGACCTAGCACGAGTTGACTCTCATGTAAATCAAGAGTATCGAACCACTCTTTAAATCCTTTCAGTTTACTAATGGTTTGGTGCAATAATTGCATAATATTCTCCTTTTTCCAACGACAAAAAGAGACCGCAAAAAAATTTGCAGCATCTCTTTCCCTCTATTTGTTAATTAAATTGATTCATTGTTTTAACGAAATCGCTCGTTTCAATCCACGAACGAATCGCATCGACACTCTTTTGCACAGCAAAAATAATGTCCTCTTCTTCCTCTTTTTCAAAGCGGTTGAGTACATGTCCTACGACCGTACGTCCATCTTTTGGACGCCCAACCCCCACTTTTATACGGTTAAACTCGCTCGTACCGAGGCACGAAATAATACTCTTAATTCCGTTATGTCCTCCGGCGCTGCCTTTTTGACGAAGACGAATCTTTCCAACCGGCAGATCCATATCATCATAAACGACAAGCAAGTCTTCAATTCCAATTTTAAAATAATTCATCAGCGGACGAATCGCTTCCCCCGATAAGTTCATAAATGTCAATGGCTTCATGAAGATGACTTTTTCGCCACCGATTTGTACCTGCGCAAATACTGCATCAAAGAGTGCCTTATCAAAATCAAACTTCTCTTGATAGGCCACTTCATCCATTGTCATGAATCCGACATTATGTCTTGTCCCTTTATACTTTGCTCCAGGATTCCCTAGACCAACGACTAATTTCATACTTTCACCTATTCTTTTTTCTTCTATTGTGCTATTATACCATACCCCTACACCGTCCCGTTATTAATTCACTTTTTCACGAAATTGTGTTTTTTATGTATTATTTGTCATAAAAAAGGTCTTCTGAAAATCAATTTTCGAAAAATCGTGCTATACTTATTTATGGATATTCCATCACTAATTTTTTAGGAGGTATGAATATGGAAAAATCTCAAAAACATGGTAATAAAGTAATTTTAGTCGGTGACGGTGCCGTTGGTTCTAGTTATGCATACGCACTTGTATTACAAGGGATTGCAGAAGAACTAGGAATTATCGACATCAATTTCGAGAAAACAGAAGGCGATGCGTTAGACTTATCACATGCCTTAGCTTTCAATGCCCCTAAAAAGATTTATGCAGCAACATATGAAGACTGCCACGACGCAGATATCGTATGTATCACAGCAGGTGCTCCTCAAAAACCAGGAGAAACTCGCTTGGACTTAGTTTCTAAAAACTTAAAAATCTTGAAAAACATCGTAGACTCTATTATGGCGAGCGGATTCAACGGAATCTTCCTAATGGCGACTAACCCAGTAGATATCTTAACTTACGCAACTTGGAAATTCTCAGGACTTCCAAAAGAACGCGTTATCGGATCTGGTACTTCTTTAGATAGTGCTCGTTTCCGTCAAACAATCGCTGAATTAGTCGGCGTTGACGCTCGTAACGTTCACGGATATATCATGGGTGAACACGGGGATACTGAATTCCCAGTTTGGTCACATACAAACGTCGGCGGTTTACAAATTTATGAATGGGTTCGTCAAAATCCACACGTAGACGAAGAAAAATTAGTCGAAGTATTCTTCCAAGTACGTGACGCGGCTTATGAAATTATCGCTAAAAAAGGTGCGACTTACTACGGTATCGGCGCTACTCTAGCACGTATTACAAAAGCTATCTTAAACAATGAACAAGCGATCTTCCCATTATCGGTATATCTTGAAGGTCAATACGGACAAAGCGATATTTATATCGGAGCTCCAGCCGTTATTGGACGTGAAGGAATTCGTCAAATCATCGAAATTCCTCTTGCAGACTCTGAACAAGAAAAAATGAACTTATCTGCAAAAACATTGAAATCCATCTTACACGATGCTTTCGAAAAATTAGAAGCAGAAAACAACTAATGAAATCACAAAAACACCGTACCAAGAAA
>JUUF01000296.1 GCA_001058355.1 Carnobacterium maltaromaticum | reverse complement strand
GGACGTTTACGAACAGCTTCGAGTCCTTCTAATACTTGAATCTGACTGGCATCATATTGCGCAGCTAATTCAGCTTTGTTTTCTTCTGTCATATGCTAATTCTCACTCTCCGTTTTTAAAATAGTTCCTTTTTCAATCGGTATTACGACTGGTTCATTAATAAATTGTTGCTTAATCCCATCCAGGCTCGTTGTCGTAATGAAGGTTTGCACCTTATTTTCAATGGCCTTAATCAGATGGGTTTGTCTATCATCATCGAGTTCGGAAAGTACGTCATCTAATAGTAGAAGAGGATACTCGCCTGTCGATAATTTCATCAATTCGATTTCCGCAAGCTTCAAACTCAGAACGGTCGAACGTTGCTGTCCTTGCGAACCGTACGTTTGAACCGGAACCTCATTCAAATAAAAAATCAAATCGTCACGGTGCGGTCCAATCAGCGTTGTGGCTTGATCTGCCTCACGAGTTTGATTCTTCTTGAATTGATTCATATAAATTTCTTTCATTTGCGAAGGTGTTAAACCATCCTCTAGGGGAATCGTTGCTTGATACGACACCGAAAATTTCTCACGACCAAGCGATAACTGGTCATGAATCGGAATGGCTAAAGCCTCCAATTGCTTCATAAAATCGAGACGATGAAAGACGATTTTACTAGCTAACTCGCTTAACATCTCGCTTAAAACATCTAAGTATTCGTCCGGCTGCTTTTTCTTAATCGCAAGCTGCTTCAAATACGTATTGCGTTGTTTTAAGACGCGATTATATTCCACTAAATCATAGAGATAGAGGGAACTCATTTGTCCAAGTTCCATATCCACGAATTTACGTCTGTTTTGCGGAGACCCTTTAACAAGAGTGAGGTTCTCTGGGGCAAAGAGGATGACATTCAAGTTTCCAAGGTAAGAACTGAGTCGTTTTTGCTCCAAATAATTCACTTTCGCGATTTTTCCTTTTTTAGAAAATTGCAATTCTAAATTTGTCTTTGTCGCTGTTTTCTCAACAGTCCCTTTAATCGTCGCAAACTCTTTATTCCATCCAATCAGTTCTTTGTCGTTTGTCGTGCGGTGGCTCTTTGTCATCGCCAAGGCATAAATCGACTCCATCAGGTTGGTTTTCCCTTGTGCATTTTCACCAATAAAAACATGCACACCGTCTGTAAACTCTAGTTGGACAGATTCATAATTACGAAAGTTTTGTAATTGTAAATTAGTCAGCTTCATGCGTCATGTGTGTTCAAATCATTTTCATCCGATTTCATTTCTTTCACAATAAAAATACCTTCATCAGGTATTTCGACACGTGTATTCGGATATAATTTTCTACCACGTCGATTTTCTAACTCTCCATCTACAAAAACTGTATATTCTTGCAAGTACCATTTTGCTTGTCCGCCCGTTGTAATGACGTCAATATGTTTTAAAAATTGCCCTAATGTAATGTACTCATCAGAGATCGATACGATAGTTGTCATGAACTTCCTCTTTTCTAATGGATATTGGTGAGAACTCCATTAAACTCATGCATGCTCACATATTTTTAAGTAGAATAACTCTACAATATTATACAATTTTTACACGCTTTTCGCAAAGAAATTGCAAAATTTAGGGGGTTATTTCAATTTTTAGTCAAAATCAACAAAAAAGCCTAAAAAAACGAAAAACAAAATTTACTAGGATTTTTTCAAAAATTGAAAGTTTTGGCCCAAAAAATACCCCAAAATTACACTGCCCAAAATTCACTTAT
>JUUF01000295.1 GCA_001058355.1 Carnobacterium maltaromaticum | reverse complement strand
ACAACAACTACAACAACGACTACTGAATCAACAACTGCTGAACCAACAACAGAAACAGCAGCGACTCAATCCGTTGAGCCAATTACAGTAGCACCAACAGACCACTTATAATATAAGAGGAAATACGAAGACTGACAAAGGTGACTTTGTCAGTCTTTTTTGATTAAGACTCTCTTAACATTTCGGTCTAGGCTCTTTCTCTTTATATTTGTTCTATGCTATAATGACGGGGAGACTAGAAAGGATGAGTTTATTTCATGATTACATTAAAATCAAAACGCGAAATTGACGCAATGGAAGAATCAGGTGCACTGTTAGCATCCATTCACGTGCAACTTCGTGATTTTATTAAACCGGGTGTCACTACTTGGGACATCGATCAATTTGTACAAAAGAAAATCGAAGAAGCGGGTGGTTCAGCACCGCAAATTGGATACGAGGGATATAAATACGCAACTTGCGAAAGTATTAATGATGAAATCTGTCACGGGTTCCCACGTCGTAAACCGTTAAAATCAGGAGATTTGGTAAAAGTGGATTTCTGTGTGGAACTTAAAGGCGCTTTATCAGACTCTTGCTGGAGCTATATTGTTGGAGAAAGTACTCCAGAAATTGACCATTTATATGAAGTAACAAAGAAAGCTTTATATTTAGGAATTCAACAAGCAAAAGTTGGCAATCGTATTGGGGACATCGGTCATGCGATTCAAACTTATGTTGAGAGTGAAGGGTTATCGGTTGTTCGTGACTTTATCGGACATGGAATTGGACCAACGATTCACGAGAGCCCAGCCGTTCCTCACTACGGCGAACCTGGAAAAGGCCTTCGCTTGAAAGAGGGAATGGTCATCACCATTGAACCGATGGTAAATACAGGTACTTGGAAAGCGGAAATGGAAAGTAATGGTTGGACAGCTCATACATTAGATGGTGGACTAAGCTGTCAATTTGAACATACATTAGCTATTACAAAAGATGGTCCACGTATTTTAACATTACAAAAAGATCACGCGGCAGACGTGTTGAACTAAGGGAGGAAGCAAAAATGGCAATTTTAGTAACAGGTGGAGCAGGGTATATCGGTTCTCATACAGTTATCGAATTAGATAAAGCTGGGTTTGAGGTTGTTATCGTTGACAACTTTTCTAACAGTTCTCCTGAAGTATTGAACCGTTTAAAAACAATCACAGGAAAAGATTTCCCTCTATATGAAGGCGACATTCTTGATCGTGATTTCTTAATATCTGTTTTTGAAAAAGAAAACATCGATTCAGTGATTCATTTCGCAGGCTTCAAGGCTGTAGGAGAATCTGTTGAAAAACCTTTAGAATACTACCACAACAATATTACTGGAACATTAGTGTTACTAGATGTAATGCGTCAATTTAATGTAAAAGATATCGTGTTCAGTTCAAGTGCAACAGTATACGGTATGAATAATGTCGTTCCTTTTAAAGAAGAAATGCCAACAAGCGCAACAAACCCTTATGGTTATACAAAAGTAATGCTTGAACAAATCTTAAATGACGTTGCTTTTTCAGATAGCGACTGGTCAGTTACAAACTTACGTTACTTCAACCCAATCGGTGCACATGAAAGTGGCTTGATTGGAGAAGCGCCAAATGGCATTCCAAATAACTTAATGCCATATATCACTCAAGTAGCTGTTGGTAAACGTGAATTTTTAAGTGTGTTTGGAGACGACTATGATACACATGATGGTACTGGTGTTCGTGACTACATCCACGTTGTTGACTTAGCTCGTGGACACGTACTTGCGGTTAAAAACAATGCCGCTCAAAAAGGTGCAAAAGTCTTTAACTTAGGAACTGGTATTGGATATAGTGTATTAGATTTAGTGAAAGCATTTATCTCAGAAAACGGAGTGGATATTCCTTATAAAATTGCACCTCGTCGTGCAGGGGATATCGCAACTTGTTATGCGGATGCTTCTAAAGCAAAAGAAGTGCTAGGATGGGTAGCAGAAAAGAATCTAAACGATATGGTTCGCGACTCATGGAACTGGCAAAAGAAAAATCCAGAAGGTTACTAGAAAAAAAGTTATATACAAATCAATAAAACTCCTTCGGAGTTGTTATTGTGGCAAGAATAGTAGGATACCGGCTTGAGCCTGAGGTCTCAAGCCTACCAAGCTTCAAAGGGAGAGTAGCGAATAAATCGCAACTCTCCCTAATTCACATTGGTTATGAT
>JUUF01000294.1 GCA_001058355.1 Carnobacterium maltaromaticum | reverse complement strand
GATGGAATTACTGTTCAAGCGAAAGACGCAAATGGAACTCCAGTAACAGCTAAGTACACGCCAACTGTTACTCCAGTAATTCCAACTGCAGAAGATGCAGAAACAACTGATGTTCAAGGTAAGACACAAACAGCGAAACCTAAATTCACTGAAGGTGACTCTGATGTGCCACTTGATGACACAGTTCCTGCAACATTCGAAGATGGATCAACTACGAAAGTGATTCCTGGTGTCGGAACATTTACAGTAGCTCCAGACGGAACAATCACATTTGTTCCAGAACCAAACTTTACTGGTGTTGCTCCAGCTGTAACAATTCAACGTGTTGACGTGAACGGTACAGTTGTGAAAGCAAACTATGTTGCAACAGTTACACCAGCTCCTGCTAAACCAGTAGAAGTTGAACCAACTACAACAACACCAGAACCAGCTAAACCACAACAAGAATTACCAAACACTGGTT
>JUUF01000293.1 GCA_001058355.1 Carnobacterium maltaromaticum | reverse complement strand
TTACTACTGCTTTGAGGCTCGATAGGCAGTGAGACGAAAGGCTCACGCCGGTACAGCTATTGTAGCAACTATGGAATATCCAAATGATTCGTATAAGACCTGCGGTCTTATTAATAATTTATTTAAAATAAAAAGAGTTAGGCACCAGCCTAACTCTTCCGAATTTCTCAAAATTATTTTTTAGTTTCTTTGAAGACAACGTGTTTACGTAATTTTGGAGAATATTTTTTTAATTCTAAACGCTCTGGATTGTTACGTTTGTTTTTGCTTGTTAAGTATAAACGTTCACCTGTTTCAGCACATTCTAATAAAATGTTGATACGCATGGATGACACCTCTCATTCAATTTATTTCATTAACTCATTGAGTTTCATACTGGTATATATTAACAAATGCAGTGCACTTTGTCAATTCAGATTACCACGGATTTTTTGAAAAATTTATTCTTATAAAACTTTTTGAATCCAACCTTCTGGAGCCTCTACATCTCCATATTGGATGCCTACTAATTCATCGTATAAACGACGTGTGACAGGACCTACTTCTGTTTCAGAATAGAACACATGGAAGTCGTCACCGTTTTGAATGCCGCCAACTGGAGAAATAACTGCCGCAGTACCACATGCCCCTGCTTCTGCAAAGATATCTAATTGGTCTACATATACATCGCCTTCTTTAACAGTCAACCCAAGACGGTGTTCTGCTAACCAAAGCAATGAGTATTTTGTAATACTTGGTAAAATAGATGGAGAGTAAGGCGTAATAAATTGGTTATCTTTAGTAATCCCAAAGAAGTTCGCAGCCCCTACTTCTTCAATTTTTGTATGTGTCAATGGATCTAGATAAATACAGTCACTGAAATGACGTTCTTTGGCTTCTTTACCAGGAAGTAAGCTTGCCGCATAGTTCCCGCCGACTTTAGCAGCCCCAGTACCTACGTGTGCTGCACGGTCGTATTCTGAAACGATGAAGTTCGTTGGTGTTAATCCGCCTTTGAAATATGCCCCTACTGGCATTACAAAGATTGAGAAAATATATTCTGTTGCAGGACGTACCGCAACATTATTTCCTACCCCAATCATGAATGGACGAATATATAAGCTTCCGCCAGTTCCATAAGGTGGTAACCATTGTTCGTTCGCCTTCACCACTTTTTTCACGGCTTCGATAAAACGTTCTTCTGGAAATTCAGGCATGAGTAACCGACGGCATGAACGCGCCATACGAGCAGCGTTTTGGTCGACACGGAATAAGTTGATGCTACCATCTTTACAACGGTATGCTTTTAATCCTTCAAAACATTGTTGTCCGTAGTGAAGTGCTGTTGCCGCTTCGTCTACTTTTAAGACATTATCTTCAATTAACGCACCTTCGTCCCACTGACCATCTTTGTAATAGCTGATGTAACGTAAGTCTGTTTTAATGTAATCGAATCCTAAATTATTCCAATCTAAATTTACTGTGTTTGTCATATAAACCCTACTTTCCGAGATTACTCTACTAATTTAAATTCCCCAGTGGTACTATCCATCTCTTCTAACTTTTTATCACTGGCATGATAGCGGAAGAACCCATAAATGGAGGTGTTTGAATTCTCTACATGACGTACTTGTACGTCAACCGAGTCATTCGTTTGTGCCTGAATGATAATCTCATAGTTCTCACCTAAAACGACATTTTTGCGTTTTTCAATTTCTGCAATGGCCTCACGCGCTAAATTATTCGCATTACGTGTCGTAGCGCTTGTTGTTTCTTGTGCAGCCGTTGTAGCTTGAGTTGTAGTAGACTCACTAGATTCAGCGTTATTTTTAGAAATTTGAACGACTGGAGCCGAGTTGTTGGCTGTTTGCTCTGGTCTGCGAGAACAAGCCATCAATGCTAGTACGATAACGGCAATTCCTAATCCTTTTATGACTTTGCGATTCATTCATTCACCACCTTCTTTATTTTATCTATTCTATCACAATTTTTATAAAAAGTATTTTATCCCATGAATTTGTAATGATAATGAAAAATTTTATATAAATTTGGTTCTTTTCATTTCAAAAATAAAAAAACTCTAATGCAACACGAGTCACACTAGAGTTTCTTCGATTATTTAGCTAATTTTTCTTTAACTTCTTCCACGTAGTTATAAACCATGTGACCTGCTTGTCCGCCATCTCCAACTGCTGTTGTGATTTGACGTAATGTTTTTTGACGAACATCGCCGACAGCAAAGATTCCAGGAATAGATGTTTCCATTTGCTCGTTTGTCACGATCCAACCTTCTGCATCTGTGATGTTTAAGTCTTTGAATGGATCAGAAACTGGTAAAAGTCCCACATAGATGAAGACACCATCCGCATCATGCGTTGTCACTTCGCCAGTATTCACATCTTTTACGCGAACGCCTGTAATTTTAGAACCGTCTCCAACGAATTCTTCAACGACTGAATTCCATAAGAAGTCAATTTTTTCATTAGCAAATGCGCGGTCTTGCAATACTTTTTGCGCACGTAATTGGTCACGACGGTGAACAATCGTTACGCTCTTCCCGAATTGTGTTAAATACGTTCCTTCTTCAACGGCTGAGTCTCCTCCACCGATGACGAAGATTTTCTTGTCTTTGAAGAATGCTCCATCACAAACTGCACAGTAAGAAACGCCACGTCCAGCGTACTCTTCTTCCCCTGGCACTTCTAATTTACGGTGATAAGAACCAGTCGCAATGACTACTGCATAGGCATAGTATGTTTTCTTTCCTGCAGTGATGACTTTAAGGTCGCCTTCTAATTCGATTTTTGAAACTTGGCCGTAAGCATATTCTGCACCGAATTGCATCGCACCTTTATACATATTGTCGGCTAATTCTGGCCCAGAAATCGTAGGGAAACCAGGATAGTTTTCTACATCCGAAGTGTTTAATAATTCTCCACCAGGAACACCTTTTTCGAGGATTAATGTTTTTAAATTTGCACGAGAAGTATATAGCGCTGCGGTCATCCCACCAGGGCCACTTCCGATAATGACTACATCATAAATTGTTCTTTCTTCCATCAGAGATTCTCCTTTTGTATAAACTAAGAGCGCTGAGACATAGTCCAACGCTCCTCTTCATTTTTAGTTTAAGATACTCCCTTTAAAACGGCAACTTTATTGCTCATCTAAAGTTCCTTCGAGTTTTTTACCTAATTCAATCACGTATTGTTTTAAGCTGTCTTTGATTTCAGGATGTTCTAATCCGAATTCAATACTTGTCTTCATGAAGCCAAATTTATCACCGACATCGAAACGCTCACCTTTGAATTGTTTTGCAAACACTCTTTGAGTAAGGTTCAATGTATCAATGGCATCTGTTAATTGAACTTCGCCACCAGCACCTGGTTCTTGTTTTTCTAAAATGTCAAAGATTTCTGGCGTTAATAAGTAACGACCGATAATCGCTAAGTTACTTGGTGCTTCTTCTGGTTTTGGTTTTTCTACGAAGCGACGTACATTGAATAATCCATCTTCCACTTCGCTTTCAGGATCGATAATCCCATATTTATATGTTTCTTCATGAGGAACTTCCATTACCGCGATATTTGAAGCATGAGTTTTTTCGTACCCTTCAATCAATTGTTTGGTTAAAGGCACTTCATCACGCATAATATCGTCCCCAAGCATAATCACGAATGGCTCGCCACCCACGAATGCTTTCGCTTGAAGCACAGCGTCTCCTAATCCTTTTGGATAAGATTGACGCACAAAGTACAAGTTAATTCCTGTTGTTTCTTGAACAAGTTCTAACAACTCTGTCTTCCCTTTTGCTTCAAGGTTTGACTCTAATTCGATGTTTGAGTCGAAATGGTCCTCGATTGGACGTTTGCTCTTACCAGTTACGATTAAGATATCCTCAATTCCTGATGCTAGAGCTTCCTCAACGATATATTGAATCGTTGGTTTATCTACGATTGGCAGCATTTCTTTCGCCATCGCTTTTGTTGCTGGTAGGAAACGAGTTCCTAACCCTGCTGCTGGAATAACGGCTTTTCTTACTTTTGTCATGTGTCTTCCTCCGTTTTGGTTTATTGATGTTCTTTAATCGATGCTTCGGATTTAAATTCACGACCCATTAATCGTTGAATCTCTTCGCGAACATCATGTCCTTTATATAAAACATTGTAAACAGCAGTTGTAATTGGCATTTCGATATTCTTCTCTTGTGCCAAAGCGTAGACGGCTTTACACGTTTCTACCCCTTCTACAACCATTCCCATATTTTCCAAAATCGTTGGAAGCGGAACGCCTTTCCCGATTTGGTCCCCACATCTCCAGTTACGAGAATGAATACTCGTACATGTTACGATTAAATCGCCTACACCACTAAGTCCAATAAAGGTCAGTGGATCTGCGCCAAATGCAATTCCTAGTCGACTAATTTCTGATAATCCTCTTGTCATTAACGCAGCTTTTGCATTGTCCCCATAGCCTAAACCATGAAGAGCCCCTGCTCCAACAGCGATAACGTTTTTAAGTGCAGCTCCCATTTCCACTCCGACACAGTCCGTATTCGTATAAACACGGAAGAAGGAATTACTGAAAAGAGTTTGCACGTATTTAGCAGATTCCAAGTTTTCACATGCGGCAGTGATGGTTGTGATGTCACGACGAGCCACTTCTTCGGCATGACTTGGTCCAGATAACACCACGATATCTTCGTAACTGTCACGGTCCAACTCTTCTGCTAAAATTTCTGAAATGCGTTTAAACGTTTCTTGTTCTAACCCTTTACTTGCGT
>JUUF01000292.1 GCA_001058355.1 Carnobacterium maltaromaticum | reverse complement strand
TGCAACGTTACAGCTATTATCAAAAATCTAGAGGATTCGTAGAAATCAGAATGAGTTAGGTGTCTTTGAACGCATTTTGGATTCATGTTAGAATAGAACAGTAAACTATCCAAGGAGCTAATCAAATGAGTACAAAAACATGTAGCCAAACACGTGCGATTCAAGCGCGTAGAATTTTCCCATTCGATGTGAATATGCATAATACCTTATTCGGAGGGAATTTAACACGAATTATTGATGACTGTGCGTCGATTACGGTGTCCCGTCATTGTCGTCGTCTTGCGGTAACGGCATCGGTGGACGCGATGAATTATTTAAAACCACTTCCGTTAGGACATTCTGTTTGCGTAGAGACGTATATCTCAGGAACAGGTAAGAAGAGTGTGGAAGTCTTCTGTAAAGTGGTCGGAGAAGATGTCTTGAACGGTGAACGCTATTTAGCAGCGACAAGCTTTTGGACATTTGTGGCACTTCCTCGCGATGGCGAAACAGATTTTACAGTGGATGCCATCGTTCCAGAAACGGATGAAGAGAAATTCATCTGCAGCGGCTACGAAGAACGTCGTAAGGCCCGCTTGGAGCAACTTGGACGACAAGAAGCATTGATGGAACATATCACGGTTGTGAAACCTTGGAATTTGGAAGAGAGCGAATCTTAAACAAAATCTAAGAAAGATGCTAAGGAACTTTTAGCAATCTCTGTTATAATGCATGTAACAACAAAAAAGGAGTACATCGTGGACACTCAAAAAGCAATAGAACTCAATCGTAAAATCATTCGTATCGTAACGATTATCGGGATTATTTTAACGATTATTTTAGGATGGCTCGTGGCCAAGAATGATTATTTCGCTATAGACGGACCGTTCCGTGAAAGCATCGCCCACTCTGGTTGGGTAGGGATTTTGATTTTTATCTTGATTCAAATTACGCAAGTAGTCTACCCGATTATTCCGGGAGGCTTAACCTGTGTCATCGGGCATATCGTATTCGGGCCTCTTTACGGCTGGATTTATAATTTTGTGGGAATCATGATTGGTTCTTGTATCAACTTCTGGTTAGCTCGTCGCTACGGTGAGACGTTGGCGAAGGCGTTCGTGGATGATGATACGTACAATAAGTACATCGGTTATTTGGACAAAGGAAAACATTTCGAGCGCATTTTCTTTTGGGCGCTGGTTCTTCCTGGATTCCCAGACGACTTCTTATGTATGGTGGCAGGGCTCAGTCATATGACCTTTAAGAAATTCGTAGCCATTTGTTTAATCGCAAAACCAGTCACATTATACGTTTATACACTGATTGCAGCAGAAGGAGTAGAAGCCTTCTTCAGATTCATTAATTAAGAAAGCAGTATCGATATGAAAAAAATCATGATTGCACTCGTGCGTGGATATCAAAAGTGGATTTCTCCATTATTCCCGCCTTCATGTATCTACAGACCAACCTGCTCGAGCTATATGATTCAGGCAGTTGAAAAGCATGGTGCGCTAAAAGGCGTGTTGATGGGGTGCGGACGCATTTGCAGATGCCATCCATTTATAAGAGGCGGCCAAGATCCCGTTCCAGACTATTTCACATTGAGACGGAACAAGGATTACCGTAAGAAAATTATAGATGCAAGTAAAAACGACACAGCTGACTAGAAATAGTCGGCTGTTTTTGTAGAAGAAGTTTTTTGTTATACTATAACTGACGATGATAAAAAGGAGTTTAAAACGATGATGTTTAAACGGATAGGGAAAGTTATAGCTGCATTACTTGTAGTAGTGGCTGTTTTATTTGTTTGTTTTAAAGCGATGGGATACATAGAGCAGATGAAGATGAGTTCTATTGTAAATAGTGAAGAAGCTAGGGAAGTATACGAGAAAGATTTAAAGTATATAGATAAAGCTGCTTTTACACCGAACGGAGTGATTCAATCGTATGAAATATCATCCTTTGAAAAGAATCCGATGGGCGGGATTATTGTGTATTTGTTTGTAAATAATCATAAAGAGTATACAGTATCCGTGTTTTTAGAAAAACACAATTCTGAAGGGAAATTATTTTCCGGTGGAGGCAGTTGGTCCCCGCAGTTAGAACAACTGATAAAAGAAAAGAATCAGTAAATGATATAGAAAAAGCGGAAGAGAATAGTATTCTCTTCCGCGTATTTTTTTAAACAGATATCATTTTAGATAAAGTAACCTAAGTAGTAACGAACGAAGAATGCAGCACATACAGCGCCGATGAATGGAGCAGTACCAGGTACTAATAATCCATATTGCCAGTCGTTATTGACTTTGTTTTTGATTGGTAATAATTGGTAAGCAAGACGAGGTCCTAAGTCACGAGCTTGGTTCATCGCGAATCCAGTTGTACCTCCAAGACCCATACCGACAGCCCATACGATTAAACCAACCACGATTGGTAATAATTCTTTGTTTACATTTTCAGTTGCTAAGATAGCTGTTAAAAAAATGAAAGTTGCAAATGCTTCGACGAAGTAGTTACGTGGTAAGTTACGTAAGTTAGGGTTTGTTGAGAAGATGTTACGAATTGCGATTCCGTCTACTTGACCTTCAGAAGCTGTGAAGTGGTCTGCGTACATGAACCATACGATCACCGCACCAGCGAATGCGCCTAAGAATTCAGCGATAGCAACAGGGATGAATTGTTCTGCAGGAAGTACTCCTAAAACCACTTTAGCAAGCGCCATAGCAGGGTTGATACTTACACCACCGAAGATGAATAAAGTAACAGTGATACCGAATGCCCATGTTGTGATGGCGAATAAGTGACCTGTTCCAGCGTATTTTGTTTTCTTCAAGACGTCATCACAGTGTACGCCGACCCCGAAGATAATCATGAGGGCTGTTCCCATAAATTCTGATAATAATAAATGCATAAATGTTTGATCCATTGGTTGATTCTCCTTAATGTAATTCTTTTGTTAATTGTTGATAGACGGCTTGAATCGATAATCCTGTTTCCTTGGCAATTCTCGCGCAGTCTTCATATTCTAATGTTGATTTTGTAACAGTTTCATATTGGTTTTTCTTTACTTTCACGGCTCCAAGGCTCGTTTGTTGCGTTTCGAAAGTGCGCGTCATGACTTTACGTTGGACGTTTTGATAACGAAAGCCAATGGTTGACGTTTGTTCGAATAAAATGGCTGTAAACCGTTCGAGGTCTCCTTCTTGAATGAGAAGTGTGAGATGGGTTGCTGGACGGTTTTTCTTTGTGTAAACGGGAGTGTAATGTACATCAAGCGCGCCTTCCTCTAATAAAAGGCTCATGATGTAGCCAAGCTCTTCACCGCTTTGGTCATCGATAGTTGTATCGATTTGAATGATTGCATCGTTATGGGAAGTCACTACTTGATGAGAATGAGTCGTTTTCTCTAAGAGTGTTCCGCGTAACGCATTGAATTTACCAGTGTCACGTTTTCCAAAACCGTAACCCACTTTTGTAGCAGTTAGGTTTGAAGGTTGTGCAAATACTGGGTGAATGGCCTTAAAGAGAGCAAGACCGGTTGGTGTCACAAGCTCTGTATGAATGTCAAAGTCTTGTGAGAATGGAATGCTTGTTCCGAGTCTTAATTGCATTACAGCAGGAACCGGTACAGGCATGACTCCATGTGCAACGGTAATCGTACCGCTACCTTCAGTGACAGCAGTGCTGTATACCGCATCGATGTCGAGTGTTTCCCACAAAATGAAGAAGCTCATGATGTCGATGATAGAGTCTGTTGCGCCAACCTCGTGGAAATGAATTTCTTCCACAGGCATTTGGTGTACGTTCGCTTCCGCTTGTGCGATGTCACGAAATACTTCCAAACTTTTTTCCTTTACAAAGTCACTTGTGCCACTTGAAAGAATAATCGTTTCGATTTCTTTCAACCCACGAACTTCTCCGTGATGGTGGTGATGACTATGTGTATGTTCATGAGTATGGTCGTGCTCATGATGATGATCGTGTGAGTGCTCATGCATGTGAGTGTGTGCATGTGTGTGTTCTTCGTGCGTATGTGAATGAGCATGTTCATGTGTATGTTCGTGCTCGTGGTGGTCATGGTCATGTTCGTGATGGTGATGATCAAAGTCACCAGCGATACCATGGTCTTTTTCACCGTGTTCCATATGCACATCGAAGTCTGTTCCCCAAATACTACTTTTCGCGATACGGTCTAAATGAAGATGATAACCGTCGAGGGAAATGGTCTTAAGGGCTTCTTCAAGATGCTTGCGGTCGGCTCCTAAATCGAGTAGAAGAGCATTTAACATATCACCGCTCAGCCCAGAAAATGGTTCTAAATATAATGTGCTCATGCGAGTCCTCCTCGAATGTTGTTAATCATGCTTGCTGAATACGCTGCACCAAAACCGTTATCGATGTTCACGACAGTAACGCCACTTGCGCAAGAAGTCAGCATGCTAAGAAGAGTGGTCACGCCTTGAAGATTCGTTCCGTATCCGATGCTGGTTGGAACGGCAATCACAGGAACGTCTACTAAACCGCCAACGACACTGACAAGAGCACCTTCCATACCGGCGATGACAATCACGACGCTAGCGCCTTGGATGTCTTCGAGACGATTGAAGAGTCGGTGAATTCCCGCAACTCCGACGTCGTAAATACGTTTGACGTGATTTCCGAATGTCTCCGCAGTGACAGCCGCTTCTTCGGCAACCGGAATGTCGCTTGTACCCGCTGTAACGACTGCGATGTAGTGTTCATGTTTTGGTGCGATTGGGTTAAGGACGAAGGTACGTCCGAGAGGTTCATAGACGCCATCTGGAAAAGCTTGTTTAAGAGCTTCCCCTTTTTCGGCGTTCACGCGTGTCGCAAGAATGGCTGTTTTATGCTCATTCATTGCCGTGATGATGCCAATTAATTGCTCAATGTTTTTTCCTTCACCATAGATGATTTCTGGAAATCCATTGCGTTTTTGGCGAGAAAGATCAATGGCCGCGTAACCAATGTCTTCAATCCCTTTCAGAAGGGTGGACGCTTCTTCGATTGAGAGGCGTCCATCTTTAACTTGTTGTAGGATTTCTTCTTGTTTCATATTATTTATCTTCAACGATAACAGATAATCCATCGCGGATAACTGTTACTTTTGCGTCTGCTCCTTGAAGTTCGAAGGCACGTGCAAGAGCTTCGTCAAATGTTTTCGCTAATTCCATATGCATGTTTGTGATAAGACTTGGTTCAACTAAGTCAGAAACAAAGATTACGTGGTGATGCACTAGAATACGCGCTAAGATTTGTGAAGTCCATTGGTCTGGAACTGTTTCAAGTCTTGGAGTGTTAATCGCTTGGCCTAAGAAGTCTTTAGGATCTTTAACGTCTGCTAAGTTACGGTAGAAACCTTCACCACCGTGACCATCTTGACATCCAGCAACCATGATAATCACGCCGCCTTCTTTGTTTGTAGCTTCAGCAGCAGTCATTCCTTTAACCGCTTGGTAGATGTTTTGGTCTAATGGGAAACCACCATTTGTTGAAACGGCGATGTCGCAAGGAATTTTAGTAACATGAGCTAATTCACGAACGAATTCGCAACCTACTTTATGCGCTTCAACCATGTCTCCGGCAAATGAACCGATGATATGTTTTTCACCGTCTAATACAACGTTTACGATGAAGGCTAAGTTTGCAGTACGTGCTGCGTATAACATATCTTCGTGGATTGGGTTGTGGTCTAAGTTACCAGTACGTGATTTGTCTGAGTCGATAAAGTCACCACTGTGGTTTGCCATGATTGTTTTATATGAAGCAACCCCAGGAAGAACTGATTTACGTCCGCCAGAGAATCCAGCGAAGAAGTGGCTTTCGATAAATCCTTCAGCGATTAGTAAGTCTGCTTCAGCAGCGATACGGTTGATGATGCAGTCACCACCTGAAGGTAATTGACCGATTTTAACCATGTCTTCGTCGTTTGTTGAAATGTGCATTACGATTTCTTCGTTGTCCACGATTTCTTGACCGTATTTGTTAATTAACTCTTCGCGAGTTGAAGGACGGTGGAAACCAGTCGCAACTAAAATACGGATACGAGCGTCTGGGTTTACGCTACGGATACGACGTAAAATGATTGGTGTGATGATATGTGAAGGAACTGGACGTGTATGGTCAGAACTGATTAACACGATATCTTTTTTGCCTTTTGCTAATTCTTCTAATGTTTGGCTACCAATTGGATTATCCATAGATTTTTCCACTGTTTCTTGTTCAGAAAGTGGGTTGTGGTAGTTTTCAGCTTTAGATTCAAGTAATCCAGCAAAGTTTTTGTCAGGAATTACAGCAGTAATAGATTTTTTGTCATAAGGTAGTTTAATTTCAACCATGATAACATCTCCTTAAATTTTTAATACGATTATAAGTATACGTAAAATAGTGCACTTGGAAGTCTCAAAGGTTAGTAACATTTGTTAACGTTAATTTTTGTGATAAGATGATAATAGTGTGTATAGGAATTTGCTTAAGGGAGTGTTCAATTTGAACAACGAAGAATATTTAATTAATTTTTTAGAAAAAGAAAATACCCCTATTATAAAGAAGAAAAAACATATGTACTTGGCTTACCGTGGTTTGGAACAAGCGTATACGTATGTGTTAATCGATGGGGTTGTAAAGACAAGTATCATTATGAATGATGGCCGTGAGTTTAATTTAGATTATGTGACACCGGTCGATATTGTTTCATTGGTACGTGATGAGGTGTCGAACTACACATCTGCACCATTTAACGTCCGTATCGAAAGCGACGAAGCAACGTTCTACCGTATCCCTCGTATTAAGTTTTGGGAATACGTGAAAAACGACCAACAGTTGCAAGATTACGTGCGTGAATATTACCGTAATAAATTATCTGAAACCATCGAGTCGTTGCAATATATGACAATGAACGGGAAAAAAGGAGCAGTATGTTCTTTCCTATATAAATTAGTGAATCAATTTGGGGTGGAAGCAGAAGGCGGAATCCTCATTGATTTTAACGTTACGAATGAGGATATCGCAGGATTTTGTGGAATCTCTACTCGTAATAGCGTGAACCGCATTATTCATGACCTTAAAGAAGAAGGCGTGGTTAAAATCCACAACCAAAAACTAGTGGTATTAGACAAAGCCTATTTAGAAGAATTTACAGGACGCGAAAGCTTTTAATAAAGAAAGAAGGAACCGAGAATGGATGAAAAAGAAGCACGATTACGCGAATTGCTGAAGGAAGTTGGGAAAATTGTTGTCCCATATTCAGGCGGGATTGATAGTAGTTACCTATTAAAAATCGCCGTGGATACGCTTGGCCGTGATAATGTCATCGCAGCAGTAGTGAACTCTGAGTTATTCTCAGACCGTGAATTTAGTGAAGCGATTGACCTTGGAACGGAAATGGGTGCGCGTGTGCTAGGGCTTGAAATGGAAGAACTCTCTGATCCACATATCGCCTCAAATACACCAAACAGCTGGTACTATAGTAAGAAAATGCTCTATCAAACGATCAAAAAGAATGTAGAGAGCGAAGGGTTTACCGTACTTTCAGATGGGTTAATTATGGATGACATCAATGATTATCGCCCAGGTGTGAAGGCGCGTAATGAAGAAGGCGTACGTAGTCTCTTACAAGAAGCGGGTTTATATAAATCAGAAATTCGTGAGTTAGCCAAACGTGCAGGCGTTACTAACTGGAACAAAACTCCTTCATGTAGCTTAGCATCTCGTTTCCCATACGGAACACGTATCACTCCTGAAAAAGTAGAAGCAGTCTTCAAAGCGGAAGAATACTTCACGAAGCGTGGGTTTGAACCAGTACGTGTTCGCGTGCATCAAGACTTAGCGCGTATCGAGGTTGGCGCAGACCAAATCGAAAAACTCGTGAAGAATCACGAAGAGATTAACAAGATGATGCAAGACTTAGGGTTCTTATTTGTAACGGTCGACCTTCAAGGATATAAATATGGCCGTATGAACGACCAACTCGACGAAAAGACAAAGAAAGCAGCGGTAGAATAATGATTGCAACGCCGCAAGAGGTTCTCGATTTCTGGTTTGTGGAATGTGAGCCTGCCGATTGGTTTAAGAAATCAGAGGAATTCGATGATGAGATTCGCTCGCGTTTTCTAGAAACTTACGAAGCAATTGTTGCTGGGAAAACTGCCGACTGGCGCCGTAGTGCAAAAGGCCGCCTAGCAGAAATCATCGTGCTAGACCAATTTTCTAGAAATATGTTTAGGGATGATGCTAAGGCGTTTGCTTCAGATGCATTAGCAGTTGAACTTGCCAAAGAGGCACTGTCCGATTGGGATGCGTTCACCGTTCAAGAACGTAGCTTTGTCGTGATGCCGTTCATGCATTCGGAGTCATTAGCCGTGCATGATTGGGCGGCAAAATGGTTTGACGAACCAGGGCTTGAGCGCCGTAAGAAATACGAACTCCAGCACCGTGAAATCATTGAGCGCTTCGGACGATACCCACACAGAAATCGTGTGCTTGGCAGAACTTCAACTCCTGAAGAAGAAGCCTTCTTAAAAGAACATCCAGGGTTTTAACAAAATGATTTCTACGAATCCTCACGGATTTCTTCATAGTAGCTGTAACGTTGTACCGGTTCGAGCCGAAG
>JUUF01000291.1 GCA_001058355.1 Carnobacterium maltaromaticum | reverse complement strand
GCTCTACCAACTGAGCTAAGGAGGCATTTGTACTTAAGGTACTTAATCAGTATACTACCATCCCCATGGTAAATCAAGGGAATTTTCTCGAGAAATTCTCCGTTAAAAACAAAAAATGTCCTCTAAATTTTTAGAGGACTGTTTTTATTCTAACCCCAGACTCACTTTGAGTCCTGCATCAATGATTTTCATAAAGTCACTATCGACGGTCGTAATCTTTTCAAGAATACGCACTTTATCAATCGTTCGTAATTGCTCTAGTAAGACGACAGAGTCACGTTCGAAACCGAATTGGTCTTTTTTGATTTCAATATGCGTTGGAATATTAGCCTTTGTATGTTTGGCGGTAATCGCCGCTACAATGACCGTTGTGCTAAAGTGATTTCCTACATCATTTTGCACGATGAGGACAGGGCGTTTTCCCCCTTGCTCACTTCCGACAACTGGCGATAAGTCCGCAAGACACACATCGCCTCTTACAATCTTATCAATCATTTATATACACCCGTTTCACGCGGTCTGAAATGATGCAAAGCACTTCATAGGCAATCGTCTCTGAACGCTTCGCTAATTCAATCGCGGTAATTTCTTCGTCTCCATCTTTACCAAGGAGTGTCACTGTTGTTCCTACTGGAAATTCATTCGGCAAGCGAATCATGCACTGATCCATGCAGATGCGTCCAACGATCGGACAACGCACGCCGTCCACTAAGACATCCCCTTTATTGTAGGCACGGATAAATCCATCCGCATAACCAACTGGAAGTGTCGCTACCCATTGCTCTTCCTCTGCTGTATAGGTCGCACCGTAGCTCACCGTATCTCCTGCTTCCAGCTTCTTCACTTTCACCATTTCCGTTTCCCAACGAAGCGCTGGCGTTAAGAATGACTCGTCTTTCAGCGCTAAGTCTCCATTGGAAGGATTAATTCCGTAAATTCCAATCCCATATCGAACAATGGCACTATCTCCTGCTCCATGCCAAAGCGCATAAGCGGAGTTCGAGTAATGCACATGTGCTGGTTTGACGCTTAATTCATCGACAAGACGGTGGAACTTCTCGATTTGTTTGGTCAACTGTGTCGTATCTGCTTCATCGGCAGTCGCAAAATGCGTGAAAATGCCTTCGAATTCAAACGGGCCATTTTGTAGTACCGCTTCAACTGAAGCTAATTCTTCCTCGTCCACTACGCCGATACGTCCCATTCCAGAGTCCACGGCAATATGGACTTTTAACGGTGTATCGTTTAAATACTGTGCTGCCTCTTTTAGCCACTCTACTGAGTCGACACTCGCAGTGATTTTATTTTCAGCTAGGAGTGCGGCATCTTCAACGCGGCTAAGTCCTAGAATTAAAATCGGTTGTGTGAATCCAGCCTGACGTAAGCCTAGTCCTTCGTCCACATTCGCCACACAGAAACCTGTAGCGCCAGCTTCTACAGCTGCTTTTGCCACTGGAATCATCCCATGTCCGTATGCGTTGGCTTTCACCACTGCATAGAGCTCTTGAGAAGGGCTCAACTTCGCTAGTTGCTTTTTAATATTTTGTTTTACAATCGATAAATCCACTACAACTCGTGTATTACGATGGATTGCTTCTAACATTATTGGTTCATTCCTTTTTATTCGTTGGATTCTAATACGACGACGGCATATGCATCATGGTTTGTATGCGTAATGGTGACCCATGTTTTGTGGTCATACCGTTTGCACACAAGGACTGGTTTTCCAGACGCATCATTTAAGACTTCGATATCTTGGAAAGATACGTGTTGTCCAATTCCTGTTCCCAATGCTTTTGCGTAGGCTTCCTTGGCCGCAAAACGTCCTGCGAGAAACTCCACTTTTCGCTTCGTTGGAAGACTATTATATTTCTCAAGTTCTGCTGGAGTCAGCACTTTTTGTAAAAAAGTCTTCGGTTCTGCCACGATTTTTTCAATGCGTGAAAGTTCCACTGCATCCATTCCAAGTCCTGTAATCGCCATTGTCGTCTCCTTTAACGTATTTCATTTCTTCATTTTATCAAAATAATGACCATTTGTCAGAAATTTTATCGTTTCTTATGATTCCCAGAGGCCTTTCCATAAAATAACTTCCCCAACCGCAAGAGATGCCTGCACATCGATAATGCGCTGATTGCTAGAGCCTCGAAATTGCAAGGTCAAATCCTTCTTGGCAAGTTCAAATCGTCCATCAACTAAAATATCAATCAAGCGGAGTAATTCCAGCTTATCCTCTGTTTCTTGCATCAATTCTTCCCATGTATATCCAGTCCACGACCACACGTCTTTGGTGTGCCCGTATGCTTGTCTGAGTGCCTTTACTAGAGAAAGGCAGACACCCGTATTTAAAAATGGCTCGCCTCCAAGAAGTGTTAAGCCCTGACAATACGAAACGCCCACATCTTCAACGATTTGGGCTTCGAGTTCCTTCGTATACGGAATGCCGTAATTGAAATTTTGCGCGATAACGTTATAACACCCTTCACAGGCAAAAAGGCAGCCGCTCACATACAGCGAGCAGCGTACCCCTTCCCCATCAACAAAATTATACGGTTTATAGCTCGCAATCTTCCCTTGGGAATACTGCTGGCTGGTCCATTCTTTTGGCTTCGGGTTATTCATCCTCTGTCACCCCAAGCGCATAGCGTTCCTTGAGTTTTGGCATATGTTTCACACGCGAAGAAATTTCCACGTGACGACCATGCACCATCGGACGGGCTTGCGGATTTCCAAGATAGCCACAAGTTCTTTTCACCACATCACACGTTTGCGGATCATGGTTCTTACACTGTGGACATTCGAACCCTTTAGCCGTTGGTGTAAATTCGCCATCAAAACCGCACTTATAGCAATGGTCGATTGGCGTATTCGTTCCAAGGTATCCAACTTTGTCATAGGCAAAATCCCACACAGCTTCCAGCGCCTTTGGATTTTGACGAAGCACTGGATATTCGCAGTAATGAATGAAGCCACCTGAAGAATACACTGGATAATCTTTTTCGAAGTCAATCTTTTCAAATGGCGTTGGATTTTTACGCACATCATAATGGAAACTATTTGTGTAGTATTCCTTCTCGGTAATATCTGGCACTAGACCAAATTTTTCGATATCGAGCTTGCAGAATCGGTCGGTCAAACTTTCACTTGGAGTCGCATAGACGCTGAAATGATAGCCGTACTCGTCGCCCCATGCATCGGTATGAGCCTTCAACGCCTTCACGATTTCTAAGGTAAAGGCCTTGGCTTCCGGATTATTTTCCCAGGCTGGCCCAAAGAAGGCGGTTGCGGCTTCATAGAGGCCAATATAGCCCAGAGAAACCGTCGCACGTTTGTTTCTAAATAGAACGTCGACTTCTTCGCCATCCTTCAAACGTTGGCCAAATGCGCCGTAATGATACAACACTGGCGCATTGTCGCGAGTGGCTTCCTTACAACGTTTCACACGGTAGACGAGTGCATCTTTACAAATCGCGAGTTTTTCCTCAAAAATCTCCCAAAACTTTTGAAGAGATCCGTCTGCTTCAAGCGTAATCCGAGGAATATTAAGAGTCACAACTCCTAAGTTCATTCGCCCATCGTTCACTTCTTGGCCGTTTTCGTCCTTCCATCCTTGTAAGAACGAACGGCATCCCATCGGCACCTTAAAGCTTCCCGTCAAACGAACGATTTGGTCATAGCTTAATACGTCTGGATACATGCGTTTTGTCGCACATTCCAACGCTAATTGTTTCACGTCATAGTTTGGGTCGTTGGCTTCCAAGTTCACGCCACGTTTCAATGTGAAAACAAGTTTTGGAAAAATGGCAGTTCGTTTTTCTTTGCCAATCCCTTCCATACGCACTTGCAAGATAGCCTTTTGAATACAACGTTCAAAATGATTTGTTCCGAGTCCGAATCCAAGTGTTGTAAATGGCGTTTGTCCTTGCGATGTATATAACGTGTTGATTTCATATTCTAACGATTGCATCGCATCATAAATATCTTTTTCCGTTTTCTTCATCGCATACGCTTCTTGACGTTCTGCACCTTCAATCCAGACTTTTGCATCTGCTAAATGCTTTTCGTAATTCAAGGCTGCATAAGGTGCCAGTAACTCATCCACACGGTTGGCAGAACAACCACCATACTGACTGCTTGCCACATTCGCAATAATTTGCGCCATCTGTGCGGTTGCGGTTTGAATCGATTTAGGAGACTCCACTTCCGCATTTCCGATTTTAAAACCAAGCCCTAGCATGTGCTCGAAGTCAATTAAGCAACAGTTCGTAAGCGGCATATATGGATGATAATCCAAGTCGTGATAATGGATGTCGCCCTTCAAATGCGCATTGGCCACGTGCGGCGGAAGCATCTTTAAGCCGATAATCTTCCCAACCGTTCCAGCCGTTAAGTCGCGCTGCGTATTAAATACTTTACTATCTTTATTCGCGTTCTCGTTGACGACGCTCGCCTCTTTATTCGTTAATCGTGAAAGCGCCCATTGGAAATCTAACTGATTCTTACGACGCAAATCACGGTCAACACGGTATGAGATATACTCTTGTGCAAGCTCTGATTCTCCGTCTTCAATCAGTAAATGTTCAATGATATTTTGAATTTCATAAATCTCAATCGTATCGTTAAAGCGTCTTGAAATCTCCGCGAGGACATCCTCTACGATGCTACCAAGCACTTCCATCCGCTCATCGCTTAATTCACCATTCAATCCGATTTCTGCTTTTTCAATCGCACGTT
>JUUF01000290.1 GCA_001058355.1 Carnobacterium maltaromaticum | reverse complement strand
AATTACCATATATGATAATTCGTACAAAAAAAAGACGCTGGAATAATTTTCCAAGCGTCTTTCATTTTGTATCTTTTTTAAAACAAAAGCCCAATCTTTATTGTAGATTGGGCTAATCCTCTTCCGGATTCCATTTATATTTTTTAAGCGATACATTTGTCGGGCTTTTAAGAAGAATTCCTTCAGCTTCTAATAAAGCTTTTTGTTCAAACCATCCTGGTACCAGTCTTCCACTTGCATTAACGACTCTGTGGCAAGGATAGTCGCCATAGGTTTCTACCTGACTTAAAATCTTTCCGACTAATCTTGCATTTTTCGGACGACCTATGAGATTAGCAATCTGTCCATAGGTAGCAACTTTTCCGCTTGGAATTTCACCAACCACTTCTAAAACTTCATAGATTAGTCGATCATCCATTTTTCTCACCCTCAATGACAAAGCGAATTCGTGTTTCACTAGGTAACTCTGCTGTCAACTGTACATTGTTCGTTTCGGCAATCTTCTTCGCGATAGAAAGCCCTAGTCCGCTACCGCCTGTCGTACGATTTCTCGAACTGTCTACTCGGTAGAAGCGATCGAAAATCTGACTAACCTGTTCCTTCGTCATTGGTTCTGTTTCATTTCCAATGGCTAATTGATTTCGTTTTGCCTCGATGGTGATGACAGGTTCACCGACCGTATACTTCATCGCGTTATCGAGCAAGATACGAATCAATTCCGTCATCGCACTCTTATTCGTTGTGATAATCGTTTGTGCCTCCCCAGTAAATTCTACCTGGAGTCCTTTTTCGTTTAAGACTGGTAAAATCTCTTCAACGATTGCTTTCGTAACGGCTACTAAATCGACTTCTTCTTTTGTCGCAGCCGCTTCTCCTTCGTCGTATCTTGAAAGAATTAACATCTGCTCTACAAGAGAGTTCAGACGCTTAATTTGGCGTTTGTTACTATCGACAAATTTAGCTTCTGTACCCATCATTGCGAGTAAATCCGTATTGGCTGAAAGGACCGCTAACGGTGTCTTAATCTCATGACTGGCATTGGCGATAAATTGTTGCTGGCGCTCCACGTTTTCGACAAACGGACGAATCGCGCGCTTCGATACGATACGAACGAGCACATACACCACTGCCAGACAAAGAACAAAGACTGCCCCTGTTACCATCATTAGTCTCGATATTTGTTGTGTCTCCTTGTTGGCATCTACAAGGACAACCATTGTTCCGGCATCCGTCTTAGCCACTTGATAGCGAAGACTGCCTTCCCATCCTTTTGTGGAAGTTCCTTGAGCGATGCGTAAACCCAACTCTTTTAGCGTCGTCTCATCTATCGATACTAAATGCGATTGATCTACGGATTGTGCCGCATCATTTGCGACTCTTACGACTGCATAACGTGTTGCCATCTGGTCATCTTTACGAAACTCCATTCCTTTTGGCATCCCGTGTTCAGGATGTTCTTTAGGGCCTTTTTCATCAGGTGCGTCTGGAAACTCTCCACCATTATTGACAAGCATTGTTACAAGGTGGTCCACTTGATCGACAGTTTGGCGATAGTTCACGACGTTTACCGCCACTAGCACAACCAGCAGCACTGCCGTAAAAGACAGCATCGCACTTTTCACAAAGCTTTTTTGAAGTTGTTTAAACATGCAAACTCCTCTTCTTTTCTAAAATCATCGGGATTACGCTTCGACCATCAATTGATAGCCCAAACCACGTGCAGATTTAATCGTCACGTTCGCCTCGATGCTCGCTAATTTCTTACGGAGAGATGAAATATTCACCCACACCACGTTAATCTCCGCATCTGAGTCGAGTCCCCAAACTTTTTCCATAATCAAATCGGTTGATAATACCTGATTGCTGTTCATCATAAAGTATTCCATCAATTGGAACTCTTTATTGTTCAACAACACTTGTCCACTCGCTGATTCCATCGTGAACTTATCGCGGTTAAGCTCGATATTTCCGATATTCATCACAGATGCCACAAAGACATTCGGGCGGCGAAGCAATGATTTCACACGCGCTAATAATTCAGGCGCCTCGAACGGCTTCGTTAAATAATCGTCCGCTCCTTCTTCAAGCCCTGTTACCTTATCTTCTAGCTGACTTTTTGCCGTTAATATCAATACTGGTGTCGTATTTCCGCCTGCACGCAATTCACGGACCACTTCGATTCCTGATTTCTTTGGCATCATGACATCGAGCAAGATTAAATCATACGGTGTTGATTCGGCATAAAACAGCGCGTCCGCCCCGTCGTGAACGACCTCCACGCTATATTTTTGCATTTCTAGCATCATTTTCAACGCTTCTGCTAAATCAATTTCATCTTCTGCTACTAAAATTCTCATAGTCGCACCTCTTCTTTTTTCTTCAGTATACGTTTCGTACTTAAAATTTACCTAAATCGACTTACATGTGTTCTCGAATGAGACTAGTAGCTCACGCAATTGTTGCTTTTGGTTGCAGTCCAATCCACGCAATGTATGTTCCATCATTTGATGTTGCGCTGGAATTAAATCATCCAGCAATTTCTTTCCTTTTTCTGTTAATGAAATATGTTTTGTCTTCCAATCTTTTTCAATCGAAATCAACTCTAATTTTTCTAAATGACGAATGCAATGCGTAATATTTCCCTGCGTCAAATTCAACGTTTGCGCAATCGTCTTTTGATCCATCGTTTGATTTCGGAAAATCAGATGTAACACTTCAAAATGAGTTGGATTCAATCCCACCTCTTTTAATGACATCGAAAAAGTTTTCAAGTTCTCATTGTAGATTTTCATAATCATCATCCAAATCTCATGAGACACATTCATTTTTTCGCATTCTGTAACCATACCAACACCTCTTTCACCGTTTACTTTACTATTGAAATGACCTCCTGTCAAACTCTCTCTCCCTCAATCCACTAAGGAATTACACTCGCTAAAATATGAGCACTCTCTAACTCCCTGCATCCTCTTTTCCCCCTCCTAGCTCCTAGGGAAATTGGTTTAACTAAAACCAGGTCCTTTTACTCAAAAAGAGTAAGAAAAACGA
>JUUF01000289.1 GCA_001058355.1 Carnobacterium maltaromaticum | reverse complement strand
AAATCAAAGAAATGCAAGAAAAAGTGGATGTAGAAATCGAAGCGTTTATCCACGGTGCAATGTGTATTTCTTATTCAGGACGTTGCGTATTATCAAACCACATGGTGCATCGTGATGCCAACCGTGGTGGATGTGCGCAGTCTTGTCGTTGGAAATATGGTCTATTCGATATGCCATTTGCCGGCGAAAAGAATATGGTCGGTGCTGGTGAAGAAGGAATCGAAGAGAAATTCTCGATGAGTGCCGTTGACTTAGCAATGATTCAAAACTTACCAGACTTAATCGAAGCTGGTGTAGATAGCTTGAAGATTGAAGGTCGTATGAAATCAATCCACTACGTTTCAACAGTATCGAACGTTTACCGTGCAGCAGTAGATTCTTACTGCGAAGATCCAGATAACTATGTATGTAAACAAGAATGGATTGACGAGTTATGGAAAGCAGCGCAACGTGAGTTAGCAACTGGATTCTACTACCAAATTCCAACTGAAGAAGAACAATTATTTGGCCCACGCCGTCAAATTCCTCAATATGCTTTCGTTGGACAAGTACTTGAGTATGATCCAGAAACTCAAATGGCAACAGTACAACAACGTAATAACTTCAAGGTTGGAGACCATATCGAATTCTACGGACCAGGAATGCGTCACCACGAAGAAGCATTAACACAATTGTGGGATGAAAATGGCGAAGAAATCGAAGCAGCTCCTCATGCGATGATGATCTGCAAGATGAAAGTATCTGAGCCAGTGAAACCTTTAGATATGATTCGTAAACGTCGTTAAGACGAATTTTTAAAAGAAAGAAGGAAAGCAAATGTCATTACCAAATTGCCCTAAATGTGGTTCAGAATACACATATGAAGATGGCGTATTACTAGTATGTCCAGAATGTGCGTATGAATGGGAACCAGGTTCAGAAGTTGAAGAAGGCCCAGTAGCCACCGATGCAAACGGAAATAAATTACAAGATGGCGATACTGTAACAGTCATCAAAGATTTAAAAGTGAAAGGCGCTCCGAAAGATATTAAGCAAGGAACACGTGTGAAGAATATTCGCATCGTGGAAGGCGATCATAATATCGATTGTAAGATAGATGGTTTCGGCGCAATGAAACTTAAATCTGAGTTTGTTAAAAAGATTTAATGGGAGTCCCGTAGGGACTTTCAAAAAGCTCCCCCTAGAATTTTTATAGTTGTTATAATAGCGATACCGGATTGAGCCTAGGTCTCAATCCTACCAAGC
>JUUF01000288.1 GCA_001058355.1 Carnobacterium maltaromaticum | reverse complement strand
TTCTATAAAGTATCTGTTGGTAATGGAAAATACGGATATATTCCTTACTGGCTAGTGACTACAAACTTTGCTGGAATCGAAACAGATGAAACGATTCCTCAAGGGATTAAAAATGCAACAATTGTCATCGATCCAGGGCACGGTGGTGAAGATCCAGGTGCTGTTGTAAACTTCAGTGAAAAACACGAAGCAGACCATACATTAACAACTGCTCTACTTGTGAAGAAAGAACTCGAAGCAATGGGAGCAAAAGTTATCTTAACTAGAACAAGCGATACTTCTGTTTCACTTGCTGAACGTGCTGAAATTAGTAATAAAAATAATGCAAATGCATTTATTAGTATTCACTTTGACTCGTCTGAAGATGATAGTGCAAGCGGAACAACAGCCTACTACTACAGTGATAAGAGCGAAAGTCTCAGTCAGACAGTGAATAAATACTTATCTCGAAACCTACCATTGAAAAACCAAGGAAGCAGATTCCAAAACTTCATGGTTCTTCGTGATAATGCTCGTCCATCGATTCTTTTAGAACTTGGATATTTAAATAACCAAGGCGATAACAAGGTGATTTCTTCTGAAGAATATCAACAAAACATCGCAAAAAGTATTGCAAACGCGCTTAAAGAATACTTCCAATAAAACAACAAAAAGCGATGCTACTCCAAACGGAATAGCATCGCTTCTTTTTATCTTAAAATAAATCGTCAATCTCTTGACTTGCTGTTTCTACTGGAGTTGTATAGTTTGCAGTAATTTCTTCAATCACTGTCCCCTCTACAGCCTCTTTAATTAACCCTTCCACATCAAGACGTGCTTCATATTGACGAGCCTTCTCCAGTTTCGGTTTTGTCTTAGGACTTGGCGGTGCAAACACCGTACAACAATCCTCGAACGGTTGAATCGATAACTCGAATGTATCAATTTCTTCAGCAACTTTAATAATATCGAGTTTATCCATTGTAGCTACTGGACGAATAATTGGTGTATTTGTAACATCATTAATCGCCACCATGCTATCTAATGTTTGAGAAGCCACTTGCCCCACTGATTCCCCATTGGCAATCGCAAGAGCACGTGCATTTTCTCTAAGTTGATCCGTAATACGAAGCATGAAACGACGCATAATTGTCATTAAATACGCTTCCGGCACACTCTTCTTGATTTCCTCTTGAATTCTTGAAAAAGGTACCGTTAAGAATTGAATACTTCCACCAAACCGAGCAATTTTAGCTGCTAAGAGTTTTGTTTTCTCTAACGCTTGTGGGCTAGTATACGGTGGGCTTGCAAAGTGCACGCATTGAATTTCCATTCCACGTTTCATCGCAAGATATCCTGCTACCGGCGAATCAATCCCGCCAGATAGCATCAGCATCACACGACCACTTGTTCCAACAGGAAGTCCTCCTGCCCCTTGGATTGTCTTCAGACTCACCATTAAGTGTTCACGTCGCACATCAATACGTACCGTAATATCTGGTTGTTTTAATTGAACCTTGATGTCTGGAAATGCTTCAAGAACAGCATCCCCTAAAAACAAGTTGATTTGATTCGTATCCATCTCGAATGTGTGATCCGATCGTCTTGTCATAATCTTAAATGTTTTTCCTTCAAGATCTTCTTGGCTTAATAAGTCGAGAACAACTTTTTTAGCCACTTCCATATCTTTTTCAACAATATATACTGGCGAAATAGATTGAATCCCAAAAATTGGTTTTACCTTTTCGATGACTGCTTCTTCAGGCGCTTCATGTAAATCTAAATACATAAAGTCATAATCAGGAATCACCTTTACCTGAGGAAAGTCTACTAAGGCTTTTTTAATATTTGACGCTAATTTTTGAGTGAACATTTTTTTGTTTCTACCCTTTGTAGAAAGTTCACCATAGCGAATCAAAATTCTAGTTTTCAACGATTTCCTCCTTTTATTTTAAAAACGAAAATTGTTTCATTAACTGATGCAGAACCTCGATAAACTGTTCGACTTCTTCTTTCGTATTGTCGTTTGAGAAGCTTACACGAACGGCTCCTGTCGCCCATTCAGTTGGCACATCCATCGCATAAAGCGTACTAGATGAATCTCCTTTTTTACTTGAACAAGCCGAAGTCGTAGAAATATAAATGCCATGATTTTCAAAAGCATGAACAACCACTTCTCCACGAACGCCTTTAATGGCAAAGCATAATACATGACTTGCTCCATCTTCCGGCGAGAAGATGCGAATTTCAGATTTTGTTGCTAACTCTTTCCATAATTGACTACGAAGTTCCCCCGTAACTGACTCTTCTTCTAAAGCCATTCGCAGAGCTTTTGTTGTAGCTACAATTCCTGGAAGGTTTTCCGTTGTACTACGTTCCCCTTTTTCTTGTCCGCCACCTGTTAAGAGCGCTTGAATCTTACGTCCAAATTTCTTATACATAATCCCAACGCCTCGTGGTCCATGGAATTTATGCGCAGAAAGGCTCAATAAGTCAATACGCCCAATAGATAATAACTGGCTTGCGCGTTCTACTGCTTGCACACAGTCCACATGAAAATGAATCGATGGATATTCCTCTAGTACTTTGGCAATCTCAGCAATTGGTTGAACTGCTCCAACTTCATTATTAACAGCCATCACACTTACTAGAATCGTATCTTTACGAAGGCTCTCTTTTAATTGGTCTATACTTACAATCCCTTTAGAATCGACATCTAAGTACGTCACTTCAAACCCGAAGCGTTCTAATTGCTTACATGTCTGAATGACTGAAGGATGTTCAATCTTTGTCGTAATGATATGCTTCCCAAATACAGATTTTTCTAGAGCTGTTCCTTTAATCGCCCAGTTATTCGATTCAGTTCCGCCTGAGGTGAAGAAAATCTCCTCAGGTTGAACTGATAATAAACTAGCTACTTGTGCTCTAGCTTTGGTCAACACTTGGTAAGCATCGACTCCTAATTGGTGTAAGCTCGATGGATTTCCGAAGAACTTTTGGCTAACTTGAACATAGCTCGTTAATGCATCATCATAAATTTTCGTTGTTGCTGCATTATCAAAATAAATCATTCTACTATCCTTTCAAATTCCATTAGTTCGCAACGATGTTTACTAAACGTCCTGGAACAGCAATCACTTTACGGATTGTTTTTCCTTCGATGGCAGATTTCACTGAATCATGCTCTTTTGCAAGTGCTTCAAGAGCTGCAGCATCTGCGTTTGTTGGAACCATTACGCGTGCTTTAATTTTCCCATTGACTTGGAAAATCACTTCTACTTCGTCTTCTACTAATTTAGATTCATCGTAAGTTGGCCATGGTTCGTAGCTAATTGATTCTGTGAATCCGAATTTACTCCAGATTTCTTCAGCCATATGTGGTGCTAATGGCGCAATCAATTGTACAAGACCTTTCATGTAATCGAATGGAAATGCGTCTGCTTTATAAGCTTCGTTAACGAAAATCATCATTTGAGAGGTTGCAGTATTGAAATGCAACTCTTCGAAGTCTTCTGTCACTTTCTTCACTGTTTGATGGTACACTTTATCCAATTTACCATCGTTTAGTTTTGTGATACGGTCACGCATTTTACCATTATCATCAATCATCAATCTCCAGAAGCGGTCTAGGAACTTACGGCTACCCTCAAGTCCTTTTTCACTCCAAGCAATCGATGCATCAAGAGGTCCCATGAACATTTCATAAACACGTAATGTATCCGCACCATATTCACGAACCACATCATCAGGGTTTACAACATTCCCTTTAGATTTAGACATTTTCTCATTACCTTCACCAAGAATCATTCCTTGGTTAAATAGTTTTTGGAACGGTTCTTTGTTTGGAACAACTCCTAAATCGTATAACACTTTATACCAGAAACGAGCATATAGTAAGTGAAGAACGGCATGCTCTGCACCACCAATATATAAATCAACTGGTAACCATTGTTTTACTTTCTCAGGATCTGCAAGTCTTTCTTTGTTATGTGGATCAACATAACGTACAAAATACCATGAGCTTCCTGCCCATTGTGGCATTGTATTTGTTTCACGACGACCCTTCTTACCTGTTACAGGGTCTGTGACATAAAGCCAGTCTTCAATTGCAGCCAGTGGAGATTCCCCAGTACCACTAGGACGAATTTTATCTGTTTTAGGCAATACTAATGGCAATTCAGATTCAGGAACAGTTGTCATAGTACCGTCTTCCCAATGAATCACTGGAATTGGTTCACCCCAATAACGTTGGCGTGAGAACAACCAGTCGCGTAGACGATAGCTTACTTTAGCTGCTCCTACGCCATGTTCTTCTAGCCATTCATTCATTTTTGCAATCGCATCAGCTTTATTCAATCCATCTAGGAAATCTGAATGAATATGCACACCGTCACCAGTGTATGCTTCTTCTTCGACGTTTCCGCCTTCGATGACTGGAATGATGTCTAATCCAAATACTTTAGCGAATTCGTAGTCGCGTTCATCGTGAGCTGGAACAGCCATGATCGCACCTGTACCATAAGTACTTAATACATAGTCTGCAATCCAGATTGGAATTTCTTTACCGTTCACTGGGTTAATCGCATATGCTCCAGTGAATACCCCAGTTTTCTCTTTAGAAAGTTCTGTACGTTCTAAGTCTGATTTTGTTGAAACAGCAGCAATATAAGCATCTACTGCTTCTTTTTGTTCAGGAGTGACAATCTTTTGAACTAATTCATGTTCTGGCGCTAATACATTGTAAGTCGCTCCAAATAATGTATCCGGACGTGTTGTGAAGACTTCGAAGCTTTCATCTGTTCCTTTAACGTTGAAACGAACTTGCGCCCCTTCTGAACGACCAATCCAGTTACGTTGCATATCTTTAATGCTTTCTGGCCAATCCAACTCATCCAAATCTTCTAATAGACGATCCGCATAAGCTGTGATTTTCAACATCCATTGTTTCATTGGTTTACGGTAAACAGGATGTCCTCCACGTTCACTCTTACCATCAATAACTTCTTCGTTGGCAAGTACTGTTCCAAGAGCTGGGCACCAGTTCACTGGAATTTCAGCTTCATATGCAAGTCCCATTTCCACTAGTTTAGTGAAAATCCATTGAGTCCATTTATAGTATTCTGGATCCGTTGTATTAATTTCGCGGTCCCAGTCATAGCTGAACCCTAATTCATTAATTTGACGTTTGAAGTTCGCAACGTTTACTTTTGTGAATTCTGCTGGGTCATTTCCTGTATCAAGAGCGTATTGTTCTGCAGGGAGTCCAAATGCATCCCATCCCATTGGGTGAAGTACATTGTATCCTTGCGCACGTTTCATACGAGAAATGGCATCTGTTGCTGTATAACCTTCTGGATGACCTACGTGAAGTCCTTGTCCAGATGGATAAGGGAACATATCTAACGCGTAGAAGTTTTTCTTAGAAGGATCTTCTGTTGTTTTGAACGTATGATGTTCTTTCCAATATTTTTGCCATTTAGGCTCGATTTCTAGATGATTAAATGTCATCTGATTCACTCCTTTCAAAATAAAAAACGCCCCACCTGTCAATGACAGATAGGACGCAATACGTGTTACCACCTAATTATTTTACTCATCTTACCTGTAACGCTGGCGAGGCGGAAACTCTTACTATTAGTTCAGAGTTCAGCTAAAAGGCGAGTTCAGTTTATTGAAATGATGCATTTTCACCAGCCATGCACTCTCTACGTCTATCAAAGAAACTTACTATTCCTCTATCTGCTTTTGTGAGTATTATTCTAGCAGATTATTTAGAAACTTTCAACACTTGACCAACACGGATGTTGTTTGAAGTTAAGCCATTTAAAGCTTTTAATTCAGATAATGTTAATCCGTTATTCTTAGCGATACGGAATAAAGTATCACCAGCTTGAACAGTGTGAGTTGATGCACCTGTTGAATAGCTTACTGTTTTAGCTGAAGTTTTAGTTGTTGTTTTTGCTGATCCAGATACCGCTAATTGTTGACCAGGACGGATTGTGCTTGTTTCTGACAAACCGTTGATTGATAACAATGTTGTTAATGAAATACCGTGGTTGTAAGCAATACGGTATAAAGTATCTCCTGCTTTAACAGTATAAGTACCGTTACCAGATGTTGACCCAGCTGATTGGTAGCTTACTTGTGTAGCAGTTGCTTGGCTAGCATTTCCTGAAACAGATAATGTTTGGCCAGGACGGATTACTGAAGATTGTGATAATCCATTGATGCTTAATAATGTATTTAAGCTCATGCCTGAACG
>JUUF01000287.1 GCA_001058355.1 Carnobacterium maltaromaticum | reverse complement strand
TATCATATATGATAATTTCAAAAGATTATTGATTGAATTCTTCTAGAGCTAGAGAAGCTTCTTCCCATTCAGCGAGAAGTGTTTCTTGGCGTTCAAGAAGGACGCCTTCTTCGGTTGAGAGGGCAGCAGATTTATCTGAATCAGAATAGTTTTCTTCCAGCGTCATTGCCTCGTGCACTTGTTCGAGCGCTGTTTCGATATCGTGCATCTCCGTTTCTAATTGCTCGATGCGACGTGTGAGTGTACGGATTTGACGTTGTTCTTCTTTAGACGCATGGTAGCTGGCTTTGGCTTCTGTCATCGGCTCGGCTGTTGTTGTTTCGACACTCTTGGCTTCTTGCAATGCGGCGAGTTCTTCTTTTTCTTGTTTTTTCTCGAGATAGTAGTCATAGTCGCCTAAATACAGAGTGCTTCCAGTTTCTTCGATTTCAAGAATGGCCGTTGCGACCTTGTTGATGAAGAAACGGTCATGCGAAACGAAACAAATCGTGCCGTCGTAGTCGATGAGGGCATCTTCGAGCACTTCTTTACTGTCGATGTCCAAGTGGTTCGTTGGTTCGTC
>JUUF01000286.1 GCA_001058355.1 Carnobacterium maltaromaticum | reverse complement strand
TTGAAGATGGCCTCGGAGTGATTTTACGTCGAATCATTAGACGTAAATGGGTAGCCCATTATAGCTGTAGAGTATAACACCTAGTGTGCGTACTCGAAAAGGTAGGATTCGTGAGGATTCTACAAAACAAGGTGGTAACACGAAAATTTCGTCCTTGCAGTAGCGATACTGTGAGGATTTTTTATTTATAGGAGGAATGACCAATGTCAAAATTACAAGCACCATTTAGAGTCGATCACGTAGGAAGTTTC
>JUUF01000285.1 GCA_001058355.1 Carnobacterium maltaromaticum | reverse complement strand
ACTCTATTAAGGAGGTCTAAGGATGTTTAGACATTATAAGAAATTATTTTTAACACTAGTTGCTCTATTCTCAGTTTTCGTACTGGCTTCTTGTTCTCAAGACCAAAGCAGCTCTCAAAATGCCGCTCAAACAGAAGCACCAAAAGTGGAAACAATTGATGGTGATTGGGAATTGGTCGATGTAGTCGATGCTTTTTCGTATTCCATCGGAGCCTATACTCTCTATGGATTAAACTTTGGACGATTGCTTGAATCTGTCAAAGACTTCAAAATGGACATGAAGATTGAAAACAATACGGCAACGATTAAATACGATTATAACATTGATAACTTTATTAAAGCTTTCTCCACTTTCTCAAAAGACGCTAAAGGAAAGCCTGAAGAAGAATTCAAAAAACTCCAATATGACTCTCATGAAAACCTCGCAGCCGACTTTAAGAAATACAAAGTCAGCATGAATAAAGAAACAGGTGTATTTAGCTACGAAGCAACGGGTTCTATTGATCAAGATGCCAAAACTATGACCTTTGATGAAGGAATTTCAGTAGCAAACTCATTCTTCTTCTCATTTGGTGAAAACCGCATTTCGCCAAACACATATCATTACGAACTAAAAGATGACATGCTTTACGTAACGATTGACGGAAAATCGAAAAAGGATAATCTTCCAGTTCACTATGAACTACACTTCAAACGTAAAGGTAGCACTACTCAAAAAGATCCAGTTCCAATTGAAGGAAAATGGCAAGCCATTGACTTCAGACCAGCTCTTCAACGTAGCTTAGCCTATAAAGATTTCAAAAATGATGATTCGGCTATCAAGCTTATCTATCCTGAAGCATGGAAAGATTTAAAACCAACGTTAAACATTACAGGTACATCTGTTGAATTCGACTATACGGTATCTCTAGCGGATGGTTTTGGAATGTTCTACGATTACTTAAAACAAAAAGACGGATCTAAAGTAACGCAAACAAAAGACGAATATATTAAAAATCAATTTACTAAATTATCAGTCAATTTACAATCTGGTGCTAAAGACTACCCAAATACAACTTATGAATTTGATAAAGAAAATAACACGATTCATTCTGTATTGAAAAATGGTAAATTAGATACAGCAAACCAAACGATTGTCTTCCCAGAAGCAATCAATATTGTGCAGCTTGCAATCCTATCTATTGGACCTGCCAATAAAGAAACTACGTATAAATACTCGATTGATGGAGATATTTTAACGTTGACGATTGAGCAACGCGATGGCAAGAATAATTTAAATACGGTTATGTCTGCCAAATTCAAAAAAGTAGCGGAATA
>JUUF01000284.1 GCA_001058355.1 Carnobacterium maltaromaticum | reverse complement strand
TAAAAAGATATGGTGGAATACTATTAGGATTATCTATTCTAAATCGTTGGACTTTTAATTTTGGCGAATTCAGTAAGAGTAATCCAGGTCTTATGATTTTTTTATCTGGCTGGTTATTTATACCACTCATTAGTCTCTTATTATTTGCTGAAGGCCAGATTTTAAAAAATTTTGTAAAATCCTTTTATTTCTTTAAATATCGAAAAGAATACAGAGA
>JUUF01000283.1 GCA_001058355.1 Carnobacterium maltaromaticum | reverse complement strand
AGGAAGAATAACATGAAAAATCTTACAAAAATAAAATTTAAAGAAAATGGAGAATTTAATCATTTTCCAGGTAACACTGTTGTTGCCAATCTTTATACAAAACCAGATTTAATGGAAGTTGTGGATATTATTCAGGCTCGCTATAGAGAATTACCTTTTATTGATAAGTTTACTCTCACCCCTAGAGATTCTATTCATATGACTGTAATTGAATTGCTTTGCGATGAAAATCGTGAGCCTGAATTTTGGAGTAGCCACCTATCGTTGGATACACCATTACAAGAAATCCATGATTACTTTGCAAAACAACTAGAAATTTTCCCATTGCTAAACGAAGAGATTCATATGCGTGTGACTGAAATGGGAAATCAAAACATTTTAGTTGAACCAGCTGATGAAAAATCCGCTAAACGATTAGAAGAAATTAGAACTTATGTTTCTGAAAAAGCAGGTGTTCGTTTCCCTAACCATGATCGTTACCAATTCCATATCTCAATTGGATATCTTCGAGTTCCATTAACTGAAGAAGAAAATGAAGAGTTTACTAAAGTGAAAAAGGAATTAACAAAAGTTTTACTTGAAAAAGTTCCTGTCATTACTGTAAATCGTATCGATTATACAGTGTTTGAAGATATGAGACGTTTTGTTCCATATTGCGAAAAGTTTGGAAAATAAAAATTATAAATAAAAACAAAAAGGAGATTTCAACATGAAAAAATCGAAATTTTTAAAAACTTTACTAGCTGCAGGGCTTGCAGTTACAACATTAGCTGCATGCTCAGGAGGAGCAAATAGTTCATCAAACGCTACAACAACTGCACCTCAAGCACAGTCTGAAGAAAAAGCTGATAAGAGCCAAGAATTAGTAATTTATTCTAACTCTGTTTCAAATGGACGTGGAGATTGGCTAACTGCTAAAGCGAAAGAAGCTGGTTTCAACATTCGTATGGTGGATATCGCTGGTGCGCAATTAGCTGACCGTGTTATCGCTGAAAAAAATAACTCAGTAGCAGATATGGTGTTTGGTATCGGTGCTGTAGACTCAAATAAACTTCGTGATGCAAACCTTCTAGCTCAATTCAAACCAGAATGGCTTAACAAGATTGATGCATCATTAGCAGATAAAGATGGTTACTATAACCCAGTTATCGTTCAACCTTTAGTATTGATTGGAAATCCAGAAGCTAAAGAAATGCCTAAAGACTGGACTGAATTAGCAGAAAAATATAAAGGTCAATATTCTATCTATGGATTAACTGGAGGAACAGGACGTGCGATTTACGCAAGTATCTTAGTTCGTTACCTTGATGAAAAAGGAGATTTAGGCGTATCAGAAAAAGGATGGGAAGTTGCAAAAGAATACTTTGCAAATGCCTATACTCTTCAAAAAGGTGAAAGCACAGTTGTTAAAGTGTTAGATAAAGAAAGCCCAATTCAATACGGTATGATCTGGGGTTCTGGAGCGTTAGTCGGACAAAAAGAACAAAATGTTGAATTCAAAGTAATGTCACCTGAAATCGGAGTTCCTTTTGTAACTGAACAAACAATGATTCTTAACACAAGTAAGAAACAAGCATTAGCAAAAGAATTCATCAACTGGTTCGGTCAAGCAGACATCCAAGCTGAATACAGCCAAAAATTCGGTTCTATTCCAGCGAATAAAGATGCTCTAAAAGAATTACCAGAAGCAACTAAGAAATTTGTTGACCAACTTAAACCACAAGATATTAACTGGGAAGTTGTTGGTAAATACTTAGACCAATGGGTTGAAAAAGCTGAATTAGAATACGTTAAATAGTATTAAATGTTGAATTAATCAATAAGAGTCTCGCTAGGATTCTACTCTATTCCATAGAAAGAGTCTACGCGAGACTTTTTAAGATAACACAAAGGAGTAAACGATATGATTAAATTTGATAACATTCAAATTAAATACGGTGATTTTATTGCGATTGACAATTTGAATTTAGAAATTAACGAAGGGGAGTTCTTTACATTCTTAGGACCTTCAGGATGCGGAAAATCAACAACTTTACGTGCATTAGTTGGGTTCTTAGATCCATCAGCAGGTCGTATTGAAGTAAATGGTAAGGATGTTACTAAATTAGAACCTGAAAAACGTGGAATCGGAATTGTGTTCCAATCTTATGCATTATTCCCAACAATGACGGTTTTTGATAATATTGCGTTTGGTTTGAAAGTGAAGAAAGTAGCTCCAGATGTGATTAAAGCAAAAGTTGCAGCGGTAGCGGCAAAAATTAAAATTTCTGACCAACAATTGCAACGTAATGTATCTGAATTATCCGGAGGGCAACAACAACGTGTGGC